>NZ_JBJUSF010000069.1:0-789 GCF_046098195.1 Streptococcus sp. ST14 | reverse complement strand
TACAATTTGAAATTTTCGATGGATACGAGAAATATTGTGTTGTTTCCCATCCTCGGTTGTGACTGTTAAGCCGTTTAACCCAGTATAATCAATTTCTGTTGTCCAACCATTGCCCACATCTTTGTATTTCAAGACTTTGGTTGAGTCTAGAACGCGAGAGTACCCAGATCTGCCACTTGATGAGGCGATATAATCCGTAGTCAGTTCTTCTGCTCCTGAAGCTGTAGACTTCACAGTTGCTTCAGGATTAGCGGTTGAAAGACTTAGAGCTTGTAGTACAACTTCTTTTGTGTATCCTTCAGTGCTTGTTTTAGACTGAAGATCGTTGTACTTCTTCTGCCATTCGGCTTGGGCCTGCTTAGCTTGATTATAAGCTGCCTGGTTTTGTTTGGCAATTTGGTTAGCCTCATCTACTGAGGAAACTTCTTGGGTTTTAGAACTGAGAAGTACACCTGATTTTTTCAATTCAGCGAACTTACGGTCAGCATCTTGATTGACTTGTTCACTAGCATTCTTCTTCTCTGTGTAGGCAGCCATCAGGGCTTTGTTAAGCTCCACTTTGCCTTTTGCAGTCGCAATAGCCTGGTCATTTTGTTTCTTCAATGCTTCTACTTCTGCGACTGAAGAGACCGTACGTGTAACGACTTTAACGTCAACCTTTTCTTTCTTCAGCTTTTCAGATGCGCTTTCTACCGCTTTGTTTAGAGCAGTGGCTTGTTCAACAGTAGCATCATACTTAGCTTTTTCACCCAGGTAGGTTGAGACAGCTTGCTGGTTTTCTTCTAAGAC
>NZ_JBJUSF010000068.1:0-854 GCF_046098195.1 Streptococcus sp. ST14 | reverse complement strand
GGAGCTACGAAATCAGCCATTTTCCCTTTATCAGAGTAAAGGGCTGGCAAAAAGTAACGTGAAAAGGCATCTAGTTCTCCTGTTTTTGACTGAATGGTTTTTAGATTTGAAAGTTCCTTGGATACGGCCGAGAGTTGCTTTTCTTGATGGTAAACTAGCGTAAGTGATAAGCCAGCAACTGTCAGACTTCCTACTAGACTCAATAACACCAAAACTCTTCCTAAAAACACCCAAAAAGAGCGTTTAGAAGAGGTTCGAGGTTTGGGAGTTTCATGTTTCAAGGAAGTGGCTTTAGCTTTCTCTTCAGGAGTCTTCTCTACATGTTTTGTTTCAGGCTGGCGCTTAAAGAAAGAGTTTTTTGCTTCTTTTGCTGGAGCCTCCTGGTGATTCAACGTACCAGGCTTCAGGAAGAGGCTATCTACAATTCCCTCAAACGGCAAATAGACATCTTCTTGGTAGATCACTACATTCTTTTTATCCAGTTCCTCTACCAATAAAACGGCCTCTGCCTCCTCATGCTTAACCTTGGCATTTTCTCGCTCTAGGGCTTGATACACAAGGTCTCGATTCTTATACGTTGTGGTCGTGTTTTGTGTCAGATTGGTTAAACGGTACATCTTTTTCAGCTCCTTTCAATTTTCCTTCAGCAAGAGCTGTTTCAATATCAGCCCAGGTTAAATTATGTTCGGCCAAGTAGTTTGACCGTTCCTCATGTTTGGCCAGAATGATTTGAGTTTCTAGCTGCTGCAGTTTATCTTCTTCCTTCTTGGCCTTGGTCATATAGTCAGCTAAGCGGTCTTCCGCTTTCTGTTTTTGTTTTTCCAAAGTTTCTAATTTTGTCATTGTTCCTTTTT
>NZ_JBJUSF010000067.1:0-958 GCF_046098195.1 Streptococcus sp. ST14 | reverse complement strand
TGAACTGCACCCCAAAAGTTAGACAGAAAAAATCTAACTTTTGGGGTGTTTTTATTATGAAATTAACTTATGATGATAAAGTTCAGATCTATGAACTTAGAAAACAAGGATATAGCTTAGAGAAGCTTTCAAATAAATTTGGGATAAACAACTCTAATATTAGGTACATGATTAAATTGATTGATCGTTACGGAATAGAGTTCGTCAAAAAAGGAAAAAATCGTTACTATTCTCCTGATTTAAAACAAGAAATGATTGATAAAGTCATACATGAAGGCTGGACTAAAGATAGAGTTTCTCTTGAATACGGTCTCCCAAGTCGTACGATACTTCTTAATTGGCTAGCACAATACAAGAAAAACGGGTATACTATTGTTGAGAAAACAAGAGGGAGAGTACCTAAAATGGGACGTAAGCCAAAAAAGAGACCTGAAGAGAGGACAGAATTAGAACGTCTTCAAGCAGAAAATGAGTACCTGAGAGCGGAGAATGCCATCCTAAAAAAGTTAAGAGAACTCCGATTGAAGGAGGAAAAAGAGAAAGAAGAAAGACAGAAATTGTTCAAGAATTAATGACTGAGTTTTCGTTAGATATTCTTCTAAAAGCCATTAAATTAGCTCGTTCGACCTACTACTATCACTTGAAACAGCTAGACAAACCAGATAAGGACCAAGAGCTTAAAGCTGAAATTCAATCCATTTTTATCGAACATAAGGGAAATTATGGTTATCGTCGGATTCATTTAGAACTAAGAAATCGTGGTTATCTGGTAAATCATAAAAGAGTTCAACACTTGATGAAAGTACTCAATTTACAAGCTAAAATGCGACAGAAACGAAAATATTCTTCTCATAAAGGAGATGTTGGCAAGAAGGCAGAGAATCTCATTCAACGTCAATTTGAAGGCTCTAAAACAATGGAAAAGTGCTACACAGATGTGACAGAATTTGCCATTCCA
>NZ_JBJUSF010000066.1:0-964 GCF_046098195.1 Streptococcus sp. ST14 | reverse complement strand
TGTACTGCACCCCAAAAGTTAGACAGAAAAAATCTAACTTTTGGGGTGTTTTATTATGAAATTGAGTTATGATGATAAAGTTCAGATCTATGAACTTAGAAAACAAGGATATAGCTTAGAGAAGCTTTCAAATAAATTTGGGATAAACAATTCTAATCTTAGGTACATGATTAAATTGATTGATCGTTACGGAATAGAGTTCGTCAAAAAAGGAAAGAATTGTTACTATTCTCCTGAACTAAAACAAGAGATCATTGATAAAGTTCTTCTTGAGGGGCATTCACAAATTAGGGCGTCTCTGGATTATGCTCTTCTAAGTAGTGGATTACTTTCGAATTGGCTGGCACAATATAAGAAAAACGGGTATACTATTGTTGAGAAAACAAGAGGGAGACCACCTAAAATGGGACGTAAGCCAAAGAAGAGATTTGAAGATATGACAGAATTAGAACGTCTTCAAGCAGAAAATGAGTACTTGAGAGCGGAGAATGCCATTCTAAAAAAGTTGAGAGAACTCCGATTGAGAGACGAAAAGGAGCAAGAAGAAAAACGGAAATTGTTCAAGGACTGGTAACAGAGTTTTCTTTAGATATCCTTCTAAAGATTATTAAACTTGCCCGTTCAACTTATTATTACCACTTAAAACAGCTGGATCAAAGCGATAAAGATTATGATATTAAAGCTGAAATTCAGTCAATTTATACTGAGCACAAAGGAAATTACGGCTATCGTCGCATGACTCTAGAATTACGAAATCGTGGCTTCGTAGTGAACCATAAGAAGGTGCAGCGTCTGATGAAAGTACTTGGTTTAACGGCTCGAATTCGCCGTAAACGGAAGTATTCTTCATACCAAGGAGAGGTTGGCAAGAAAGCAGATAATCTTATTCAACGTCAATTTGAAGCAACCAAACCAATGCAAAAGTGCTACACAGATGTGACAGAATTTGCCATTCCAGCAAGCA
>NZ_JBJUSF010000065.1:0-992 GCF_046098195.1 Streptococcus sp. ST14 | reverse complement strand
TTTATTGCTATTCCTGAAACCAATAACGCCTTTAATTTTCTTTCCTCAATCTTGTTTGCGATTGGTTTTGAGGTTCTTACACATAAGGCTGATGATATCTTGCAAGGGAAAGTACCTGGCTACAGTAGAAAAAATCTTCGCCACATTCAGTTTATCTTCGATGAGTTTGCACAAATTGGCCGTATTCCAAACTTCGCCCAGGTCCTCTCTTCTATTCGTAGTCGTGAGATGTCTATTAAGATTATCATCCAAGCTGTCAATCAGCTAGAATCACTTTATAAAAGTGATTGGAAGACCATCTTTAATAACTGTGCTACTCACCTATTTTTAGGGACAAATGACAAGGATACGATGGAATACTATTCTACAAGGTCAGGTAAGCAGACTATACGTACTAGATCCACCTCAAAATCGCATAGTTATCGTAATGGATCATCAAGTGAAAATAAACAAATTCAAGGCCGTCCCCTTCTAACTCCAGATGAAGTCGCAAGAATTGGGGTAGAAGAAGGATTGGTCTTTATTTCTAAACAAAATGTCTTCAGAGATAAAAAAGCAAGTGTCTATGATCATCCTAGAAAAGATGAGATTGCAAGTTCTCCTGAAGACAAAGAAAACTGGTACGAATACACTCGAAAAGGAACAGACATCGACGGCTTGCTTTTATATGCCAACGATTTGACTCCGCAGCTAAAAGAGTTATTCGTGGCCTAACATACAGAAAGGATAGTAGGATGGAAACACCTAAAACACAATTAGGATACCTGGAGAGTATCTCGCAGGTTCTAGCATTAAAGCTAGAAAATTTAGCCACAGAACGTTATGCTATTTGGCAGCTATTCAAACAGGCAGATGAGGAGACTTTCTATCAATTAGCTCCTCATCTTTTTGTGACAACGAGTCAGGAAGATCCAATAGTTGTTAGTGAACTAGATGCAACTCCTGAAGGATATCTTTTATTTAAGGAATTAGTAGAGGAGGAAAGAGTATGC
>NZ_JBJUSF010000064.1:0-992 GCF_046098195.1 Streptococcus sp. ST14 | reverse complement strand
TTTATTGCTATTCCTGAAACCAATAACGCCTTTAATTTTCTTTCCTCAATCTTGTTTGCGATTGGTTTTGAGGTTCTCACACATAAGGCTGATGATATCTTGCAAGGTAAAGTACCTGGCTACAGTAGAAAAAATCTTCGCCACATTCAGTTTATCTTCGACGAGTTTGCGCAAATTGGCCGTATTCCAAACTTCGCCCAGGTTCTCTCTTCGATTCGTAGTCGTGAGATGTCTATTAAGATTATCATTCAAGCTGTCAATCAGCTAGAATCACTATATAAAAGTGATTGGAAGACGATCTTTAATAACTGTGCTACTCACCTATTTTTAGGAACCAATGACAAGGATACGATGGAATACTATTCTACAAGGTCAGGTAAGCAGACGATACGCACTCGATCCACTTCAAAATCGCATAGTTATCGGAACGGATCCTCAAGTGAAAATAAACAAATTCAAGGCCGTCCCCTTCTAACTCCAGATGAAGTCGCAAGAATTGGGGTTGAAGAAGGATTGGTCTTTATTTCTAAACAAAATGTCTTCAGAGATAAAAAAGCAAGTGTCTATGATCATCCTAGAAAAGATGAGATTGCAAGTTCTCCTGAAGACAAAGAAAACTGGTACGAATATACTCGAAAAGGGACAGATATCGATGGCTTGCTTTTATATGCTAACGATTTGACTCCGCAGCTAAAAGAGTTATTCGTGGCCTAACATATAGAAAGGAAAATAGGATGGACACAACCAAAACACAATTAGGATACCTAGAGAGTATCTCACAAGTTTTAGCACTAAAGCCAGAAAATTTAGCCATAGAACGTTATGCTATTTGGCAGCTACTTAGACAGGCAGATGAGGAGACTTTTTATCAATTAGCTCCTCATCTTTTTGTGACAATGAATCAGGAAGATCCATTAGTTGTTAGTGAACTAGATGCAACTCCTGAAGGATATCTTTTATTTAAGGAATTAGTAGAGGAGGAAAGAGTATGC
>NZ_JBJUSF010000063.1:0-1018 GCF_046098195.1 Streptococcus sp. ST14 | reverse complement strand
GGCTCTATAATATTTGTAGTGGGTAAATCCTCTATAGATATTATGGAGCCTATTTTTGTATAGAAAAAAAGTCCCATAAGATCTATAATGAAAAGCGACCAAACAACTCATTAGAAAGATTCATATGGAACAATTACATTTTATCACAAAACTGCTCGATATCAAAGACCCTAATATCCAATTTATGGATATCATCAATAGGGATACACACAAGGAAATTATCGCTAAACTGGATTATGAGGCCCCCTCTTGTCCTGATTGCGAAAGTCAAATGAAGAAATATGACTTTCAAAAACCGTCTAAAATTCCTTACCTCGAAACGACTGGTATGCCTACTAGAATTCTACTTAGAAAACGTCGTTTTAAGTGCTATCAGTGTTCAAAAATGATGGTTGCTGAGACTCCTCTAGTAAAGAAAAATCATCAAATTCCTCGTATCATCAACCAAAAAATTGCTCAGAAGCTGATTGAAAAAACTTCTATGACCGATATTGCCCATCAGCTAGCCATCTCAACTTCAACTGTCATTCGCAAGCTCAATGACTTCCGTTTTAAGCATGATTTTTCTCGTCTGCCTGAGATTATGTCTTGGGATGAGTACTCCTTTACAAAGGGAAAAATGAGTTTCATTGCACAAGATTTTGAAAAGCTCAATATCATCACTGTTCTCGAGGGAAGAACACAAGCTATTATTCGAAATTACTTTCTTAAATATGATAGAGTCGTCCGATGTCGAGTGAAAATCATTACTATGGATATGTTTAGCCCTTACTATGACTTGGCTAAAAAGCTTTTTCCAAACGCTAAAATCGTGTTGGATCGTTTCCATATTGTCCAACACATGAGCCGTGCTATGAGTCGTATGCGTGTCCAAATCATGAATCAGTTTCATCGAAAATCCCATGAATACAAGGCTATCAAGCGTTACTGGAAACTCATCCAACAAGATAGTCGGAAACTCAGCTATAAACGTTTTTATCGCCCTACTTTTCGCATGCACTTGACGAATAAAGAAATT
>NZ_JBJUSF010000062.1:0-1062 GCF_046098195.1 Streptococcus sp. ST14 | reverse complement strand
GATAAAGTCCGTATAATTGTGTAAAAGTAAAAAGGCCATATAACAGTCCTTTTACGGTACAATGTTTTTAACGACAAAAACATACCCAGGAGGACTTTTACATGACCCAAGTACATTTTACACTGAAAAGCGAAGAGATTCAAAGCATTATTGAATATTCTGTAAAGGATGACGTTTCTAAAAATATTTTAACAACGGTATTTAATCAACTAATGGAAAATCAACGAACAGAATATATTCAAGCAAAAGAATATGAACGAACAGAAAACCGACAAAGTCAACGAAATGGCTATTATGAGCGCAGCTTTACGACACGTGTAGGCACGCTAGAATTAAAAGTACCCAGAACACGTGATGGCCATTTTTCACCCACAGTGTTTGAACGTTATCAACGAAACGAAAAAGCCCTCATGGCTTCAATGTTGGAAATGTATGTATCAGGCGTTTCAACTCGTAAAGTATCAAAAATTGTGGAAGAACTTTGTGGTAAATCCGTCTCTAAGTCCTTCGTTTCTAGCTTAACAGAACAGCTAGAACCTATGGTTAACGAGTGGCAGAATCGTTTATTATCAGAAAAAAATTATCCTTACTTAATGACCGATGTACTCTATATAAAAGTACGAGAAGAAAATCGAGTACTCTCAAAAAGCTGTCATATAGCGATTGGAATAACCAAAGATGGCGACCGTGAAATTATCGGCTTCATGATTCAAAGTGGCGAAAGCGAAGAGACCTGGACAACATTTTTTGAATACCTAAAAGAACGCGGTTTACAAGGTACGGAACTCGTTATTTCTGATGCGCACAAAGGATTAGTCTCTGCCATTAGAAAATCCTTCACCAACGTAAGTTGGCAAAGATGCCAAGTTCACTTCCTAAGAAATATCTTTACCACCATTCCTAAAAAAAATTCAAAATCTTTCAGAGAAGCTGTTAAAGGAATTTTTAAGTTCACAGATATTAACTTAGCGCGTGAGACTAAAAATCGATTGATTCATGATTATATCGATCAACCAAAATATTCAAAAGCTTGCGCATCATTGGATGATGGATTCGAAGACG
>NZ_JBJUSF010000061.1:0-1291 GCF_046098195.1 Streptococcus sp. ST14 | reverse complement strand
CCTGTTCATTCACATTTTTTGATGGGCGATATTGAATTTGATGACCTTTCTTATAAGTATGGTTTTGGACGAGATACTTTAACAGGTATTAATCTCACGATTAAACAAGGAGATAAGGTTAGCCTAGTTGGAGTTAGTGGTTCTGGTAAAACAACTTTAGCCAAAATGATTGTCAATTTCTTTGAACCTTACAAAGGACATATTTCCATCAATCATCAGGATATTAAAAACATTGATAAAAAAGTCTTGCGCCGTCATATTAATTACCTTCCCCAACAAGCCTATATCTTTAATGGCTCTATTTTGGAAAACTTAACTTTGGGCGGTAATCATATGATTAGCCAAGAAGATATTCTAAAAGCTTGCGAATTAGCTGAAATCCGTCAAGACATTGAAAGAATGCCTATGGGTTATCAAACTCAGCTCTCTGATGGAGCTGGTCTATCAGGAGGACAAAAGCAACGAATCGCTCTCGCTCGTGCTCTTTTAACTAAATCTCCTGTTTTAATACTAGATGAAGCTACTAGCGGTCTTGATGTCTTGACTGAGAAAAAAGTTATAGATAATCTTATGTCCCTAACTGATAAAACCATTCTCTTTGTAGCCCATCGTCTCAGTATAGCCGAACGAACCAACCGTGTCATTGTTCTTGACCAGGGGAAAATCATTGAAGTTGGTAGCCACCAAGAGTTAATGCAGGCGCAAGGTTTCTACCATCATCTATTCAATAAATAAGGAGAATGTCATGAATCCTAATCTTTTTAGAAGCGTTGAGTTTTATCAGAGACGTTACCATAACTATGCGACAGTGTTAATTATACCTCTTTCATTACTATTTACTTTCATCTTGATTTTCTCCCTTGTTGCTACAAAAGAAATTACTGTCACTTCCCAAGGAGAAATCGCCCCTACAAGTGTCATTGCATCTATTCAGTCAACAAGTGATAATCCTATCCTAGCTAATCATTTAGTGGCAAATCAAGTAGTTGAAAAAGGTGACTTACTCATCAAATACTCTGAAACAATGGAAGAAAGTCAGAAAACTGCCTTAGAAACTCAAGTACAAAGACTTGAGAAGCAAAAAGAAGGACTTGGAATTTTGAAACAAAGTTTAGAAAAAGCGACTGATCTTTTTTCTGGCGAGGATGAGTTTGGCTACCATAATACCTTTATGAATTTTACTAAACAATCCCATGATATTGAACTGGGTATCACAAAGACTAACACCGAAGTTTCAAATCAAGCCAATCTTGCCAATAGCAGTTCATCAGCCATCGAACAAGAAATTACA
>NZ_JBJUSF010000060.1:0-1307 GCF_046098195.1 Streptococcus sp. ST14 | reverse complement strand
AAGTGAACTTCACTATTTAACAACTTCTCGACATCTTTTTTTGATTTGGTGGCCATAAAATCATTAAAACGTGTCTCACCTTCAAAAGTTCGATTTGCCACCTTATGTTGTTTCTTGTCATAATGGGCTTTTGCGAGGGCATACAGAGCTTGTATCGTCATCTCCAGAGTAACTTTTCCTTTTAAAGCCAGAGAATGACTGACTTTTTCTTGATCCATGTAAGACCTCCTTTATTTTGGATAATTGGATAGTTCTGGCTTAGCAATAACCTGGAATCCGTAAAGCGCTGAAGGTTCTTCCTTTACAGTAACTACCAAGCGTTTCTGACTTCTGTTCTCACCGTCTTTCACGGCTACTACATAGGTTAGCTGATAAGTTGCTTCATCAACAATCAAGCTAGATTCCAAAATCACAGACTGCAGTTGACCTGCTTGTCTATCTATCGTTAATTGAGGAGCTACGAAATCAGCCATTTTCCCTTTATCAGAGTAAAGGGCTGGCAAAAAGTAACGTGAAAAGGCATCTAGTTCCCCTGTTTTTGACTGAATGGTTTTTAGATTTGAAAGTTCCTTGGATACGGCCGAAAGTTGCTTTTCTTGATGGTAAACTAGCGTAAGTGATAAGCCAGCAAGTGTCAGACTTCCTACTAGACTCAATAACACCAAAACTCTTCCTAAATACACCCAAAAAGAGCGTTTAGAAGAGGTTCGAGGTTTGGGAGTTTCATGTTCCAAGGAAGAGGCTTCAGCTTTTTCTTCAGGAGTCTTCTCTTGATGTTTTGTTTTTGGCTGGCGCTTAAAGAAAGAGGTTTTTGCTTCTTTTGGTGCAGCCTCCTGTTTATTCAATGTACCAGGCTTCAGGAAGAGGCTGTCTGCGATCCCATCAAACGGTAAATAGACATCTTCTTGATAGATCACTACATTCTTTTTATCCAGCTCCTCTACCAATAAAACGGCCTCTGCCTCCTGATGCTTAACCTTGGCATTTTCTCGCTCCAGAGCTTGATAAACAAGATCTCGATTCTTATACGTTGTGGTCGTGTTTTGTGTCAGATTGGTTAAACGGTACATGTTTTTCAGCTCCTTTCAATTTTCCTTCAGCAAGAGCTGTTTCAATATCAGCCCAGGTTAAATTATGTTTGGCCAAGTAGTTTGATCGTTCCTCATGTTTGGCCAGAATGATTTGAGTTTCTAGCTGCTGCAGTTTCTCTTCTTCCTTCTTGGCCTTAGCCATATAGTCAGCTAAGCGGTCTTCCGCTTTCTGTTTTTGTTTTTCCAAAGTTTCTAATTTTGTCATTGTTCCTTTTT
>NZ_JBJUSF010000005.1:0-106995 GCF_046098195.1 Streptococcus sp. ST14 | reverse complement strand
ATCTCATTCAACGTCAATTTGAAGGCTCTAAAACAATGGAAAAGTGCTACACAGATGTGACAGAATTTGCCATTCCAGCAAGTACTCAAAAGCTTTACTTATCACCAGTTTTAGATGGCTTTAATAGCGAAATTATCGCCTATAATCTTTCAACTTCACCCAACTTAGAACAAGTAAAAACAATGTTGGAACAGGCATTCACAGAGAAACGCTACGAGAATACGATTCTCCATAGTGACCAAGGTTGGCAATACCAACACGATTCTTATCATCAGTTTCTTGAGGGTAAGGGAATTCAAGCATCCATGTCACGTAAGGGTAACAGCCCAGACAATGGTATGATGGAGTCCTTCTTTGGGATTTTGAAATCGGAAATGTTTTACGGTTATGAGAAGTCATTTCAGTCGCTTAAGCAATTGGAACAAGCCATTGTAGACTATATTGATTACTACAACAATAAACGAATTAAGGTAAAACTAAAAGGACTCAGTCCTGTGCAATACAGAACTAAATCCTTCGGATAAATTAATTGTCTAACTTTTTGGGGTCAGTACATTTCAAACTGGCGTTTTATTTTTTTGGATTTTGATGGGTTAGGTTCAATCCCCAAGGAACGAGATTTTCAGATTTATTTTTGATACGTGTGATATTATCCTTGTGACGAATGATAATCAAGCTAGCAAGTGCTAGGATAATCAAAATGAAGAGAGGGTCATAGCTGTTTAGGATAAAACCAAATAGTGGAAATAGGAGAACTCCGATAACGGCTGCGATAGAAGCAGTAACACTAGACAGTGAAATCATACTGCCTAGATAGAGGGTTCCAAAGAATACGATTGCTAGATAGAGACAGAAGACAGGCGCAAATCCGAAAATAACTCCAGCGCTTGTTGCGACAGCCTTGCCCCCTTTAAACCCTGCAAAGATAGGAAAGGTATGTCCAATTACGGCCAAAAGTCCAAAGACGAGAGGTGATACACCTTGTTGGTGGAAAAGAATAGGAAGTAGAGTAGCCAAGGTCCCTTTAAAGAAGTCAATCACAAAGGTTGCCATACCCGCTTTTTTACCTAAAATTCGGAAAGTATTGGTTGTTCCGGTGTTTCCAGAACCATGTTCACGCAGATTTGTTTGAAAGAAAACTTGTCCAATCCATAGACCAGACGGAATCGAACCTAGCAGATAAGCTAAAATTAATAATACAAATGTCATCATGTACCTATTATACCATGAAATGATATAGAAAGTCAGAGAATATCCTGTGAAATTGTGACAGCTGAATGGGAAAAACTTTGCAAAATCGCTAGAAAACCTGTAAAATAGAAAAGATGAACAAATAGGAGGTTCCTTGTGTCAAAAAAGGAAATCAATATTAATAACTACAATGATGACGCCATTCAGGTGCTAGAAGGGTTGGATGCGGTCCGTAAACGTCCAGGGATGTATATCGGATCGACCGACGGTGCTGGTCTCCATCACCTAGTCTGGGAAATTGTGGACAATGCTGTCGATGAAGCCTTGTCTGGATTTGGTGACCGCATTGATGTGACCATCAATAAAGACGGCAGTCTAACGGTTCAAGACCATGGTCGAGGGATGCCGACCGGGATGCACGCCATGGGAATTCCAACCGTTGAGGTTATCTTTACCATTCTCCATGCCGGAGGGAAATTCGGTCAAGGTGGCTATAAGACATCTGGAGGTCTCCACGGGGTGGGTTCTTCAGTCGTTAATGCCCTATCAAGCTGGTTAGAAGTTGAAATTACTCGTGACGGTACAGTCTACAAGCAACGTTTTGAAAATGGCGGGAAACCCGTCACAACCTTGAAGAAAATTGGTACAGCACCCAAGTCTAAGACAGGTACTAAAGTCACTTTCATGCCTGACGCGACGATTTTCTCTACGACTGACTTCAAATACAATACCATTTCAGAACGACTCAATGAGTCAGCCTTTCTCTTAAAAAATGTGACCTTGTCTCTGACAGACAAACGAACAGATGAAGCAATCGAATTTCATTATGAGAACGGGGTACAAGACTTTGTTTCTTACCTCAATGAAGACAAGGAAACCTTGACACCGGTTCTATACTTTGAAGGGGAAGAAAATGGTTTCCAAATAGAAGTAGCCCTCCAGTACAATGATGGATTTTCAGATAACATCTTGTCCTTTGTTAATAACGTTCGTACCAAGGATGGTGGAACGCACGAGACAGGACTCAAGTCCGCCATTACCAAGGTTATGAATGACTATGCGCGTAAGACGGGACTTCTCAAGGAAAAAGATAAAAACCTTGAAGGGTCGGACTACCGTGAGGGACTAGCAGCCGTTCTTTCTATTCTGGTTCCTGAAGAGCACCTTCAGTTTGAAGGACAGACTAAGGACAAACTAGGCAGTCCACTAGCTCGCCCGATTGTTGATAGCATTGTCGCAGAAAAATTAACTTTCTTCCTCATGGAAAATGGAGAACTAGCTTCCAATCTCATCCGCAAGGCTATCAAGGCTCGTGACGCTCGTGAAGCAGCACGTAAAGCGCGTGATGAGAGCCGAAATGGCAAAAAAAATAAAAAAGACAAGGGCTTGTTATCTGGAAAATTGACTCCAGCCCAGTCTAAAAACCCTGCCAAGAATGAACTCTACCTAGTTGAGGGGGACTCTGCGGGTGGTTCTGCCAAGCAAGGCCGTGACCGTAAGTTCCAGGCTATCTTGTCCCTTCGAGGTAAGGTTATTAATACAGCCAAGGCTAAGATGGCAGATATCCTCAAAAATGAAGAAATCAACACCATGATTTATACCATCGGTGCGGGAGTGGGTGCAGACTTCTCCCTTGAAGATGCCAACTATGACAAGATCATTATCATGACCGATGCCGATACCGACGGTGCCCATATTCAGACTCTTCTTTTAACATTCTTCTACCGTTACATGCGTCCGCTAGTTGAGGCAGGACATGTCTATATCGCCCTTCCGCCTCTTTACAAGATGTCCAAAGGCAAAGGCAAGAAAGAAGAAGTGGCCTACGCTTGGACGGACGGAGAGCTAGAAGAACTCCGTAAGCAGTTCGGTAAAGGGGCTACCCTCCAACGCTACAAAGGTCTTGGTGAGATGAATGCGGACCAACTTTGGGAAACAACTATGAATCCGGAAACTCGTACACTCATCCGTGTTACGATTGAAGACCTAGCCCGCGCAGAACGTCGCGTCAATGTCCTCATGGGTGACAAGGTTGAACCACGCCGTAAGTGGATTGAAGACAATGTCAAGTTTACGCTGGAGGAGAGTGGGGAGATGGTGTTTTAGGGGGAAGAATGTATGGATAAACAAAAATTGATATCTTTTTTCTTTGATTTTACTGGGATGGATTTGGACAAGCTTTTAGAGGGGCTGGGAATAGATGAAAAACTTGAAACCCAAAAAATTCAAAATGCAGTAAACGATTTTGAAAAATATATATTCAAGAGACATGCCGAAAATCCGAGTTATGATGGTATGGCCAAAGTCTGGAAGGAAAATCAAGTTTTTGAAGAGCTTATAAAAATTCGGTATACATTGAACAGTGAATATAAAGGTTATGAAGATTTCAAAAATCATCTCAAATCAATGTTTAGTAGTCAAGACTTTAATTCTGTTCTATTTTTTGAAGTGATGGATGAATTGAATAAACTCTTGATTGAAGAAGTTAAAAAAGCATCTAATTTTACAATAGCTGACATTGCTACTATGAATCATCTGATAGAAGCTAATCAAGTTGAGAATTCGAACTCTCAAAATAAAGAAGTAAGTGGAGGAGGAGAAAATCAAAATTTTGACAGTAAACAAGTAGAAGTTAATTCTAAAGATAAACCAATCCCCCATTTAGCTTCCTCAATTTTCTTTGAGAATAGATTTTATGAATCTTTTCCAGATTGTGATAATAAGAACTTTAAAGTATATAATGACCAAAAAGTAATAATTAATCGTTTAACCAATTTCTTTGAAGATTTCAATTATTTAGAAGTTTCACCTATCCGGAAGGTCAGAGGATCCTCTTATGAAGGTATATCTAGATTACAATTTGAAGACGGAAAAATACTTATGAGAATAGCTAATTCAACGTTATATTATGAAATAAAAATCAACAGATTGGTGGCTTTTAATTCTCCAGGGTATTGGAATAAGTTTATTATGATTGAGGTTGATGGAGATGTTCCAGCAAAGATAAGAGGGGATGCAGATGATTGCGAATCGAATAGTATTACTAAAGACTACGCTTATTCTGATGGTGATTATTATCCTATAACAAGTTATAATACTAAAAGATTTACTGAAAACGGTATGTTACAAACAATCGATGGAGAATTAAATGTAAGAACAAGATTTTTGAAGAAGCATAATTTTTTCATAGTGCCACGATTTCACCCATTAGCTTGTGACCAAGATTGTTATTATAAAGCTGAAGAAATTCTTGATGAGTTGCTTTCGTGTTGCGATGAAATGGCAGAACTGATTTTCTTAAAAGTTTCTAATTTATTGAAAACAACGAAAAGAACCAATAATGATTTCAGGGAAGATAGGTATGTATATTGTTATAGATAATGTCGTATAATGTGTTATCTTCTTCATGTGATTTTATTGTTCCTAATTTTTCTCATGTTTTTAATGACTAACAAGTTATTGTATCGAGAGAAAATATTTCTTTATGATTACTAACTTAGTAAATCAACTAATTGTTAGTGATTATTTAATATTTAGATCGGTTTATAGTACAAGGTGAAAAATTTTAATAGCTAGGTGAAAGAAAGTTATAAAGCTCATATCAAAAATAGGTTTAGAATTTGATAATGAAAGAACCTAGTAGATAGCCTACTTTATAGACATGTTTTTTCACAACACTCAAAAAAATAATAACTAATAAGGTATTAAAATGAGAACAGAAACAGAAATGCTCGATGTGATTTTACAGACTGCAAAAACTTTACAAGTTGAGGCTGTCGCCATGTCTGGTTCACGAACTGATACAAAAGCACCAAAAGATGAATTTCAGGATTACGACGTGGTTTATGTTGTGGATGACTTAGATACTCTAACAAGCAATCTTGCTTGGTTGGACCAGTTTGGCGCTCGTATCATTGAGCAGCATAATATCCTAGGCAACCGTCGTCTCTATCTCATGCTCTTTGAAGATGGCAACCGTATTGATTTGACTCTATGTCCTAAAGAGTATATCAAGGAGTGGGTAGAAAGCGAAGCGGATTTCACGGTGCTAGAGGACCCTAAGGGCTTATTTTCGCCTTATTCTCCAAATACTCAGCGTTACTGGACGAATCCAGCTAGTCAGACAGATTTCGAAAAAGCCTGCAATGAATTTTGGTGGGTATCAGCCTATGTGGTCAAGGGAATCTGTCGCGAGCAAGTCATTTATGCAACGGACCATCTTTACGGTATTTGCCAGCAAGAACTCTTGAAGGTCTTGGCTTGGCAGGTAGCAAGTGCTAGAGGAACTGTTGATATCGGCAAGAACTATAAATATCTCTTTAACTATCTACCTGCTGAGAAAGAGAAAGAATTCTCTGTTGTGCTTGATTTTTCAAGTATAGATAAAATCACTCAGTCTTTGTTTGCTACGATGCAACTTTTCCACCAAGAAGCTCATACTTTCTCTGTCAAGACTGGTTTTCCTTATGATAAAGAAACTGCAGAAAAAATGATTCGGTACGCTAAAGAGAGACTTAGACTCTAAATTTCGCTATGCAACTTTAGGTTCGCTGGTCTCATACACTATTTCAGCTAGCTATTACAAAAGAGAAAGGCAATCAGTCATGAAGCATAACAAACAGTCTATTACACTTCGTGAAGCACGCGAAAATGATAAAGAAATTTTTGTCGAACTGACATCTGCACTAAGCCGATTCAATAGGCAACACCATGATGAAAAATCAACATACGATGATTATTCGCAGGTTCTTGAAGCTATTAAAAGCCAGGCACTAAAAACATTTGAAAATAGAGATGATGGACGAACATACATTATTTTAGCTGAATATCATCAAGATATTGTAGGTTATGGCTTGGCAAGGGTATATGATGAAGACGCAACTGCGGATAATGGAACAGGTCAAATAGGACTGATTGATGAACTGTTTGTCAGCGCCTCTGTTAGAGGGAAAGGAATTGGGCATATGTTGTTGGACGACTGTATGGAGTGGCTGAAGAGAACTAATATCCAGCGTGTTAAACTTCATGCTTACTCGTGGAATGATAGTGCAAAGTGGATTTATGAGCGCAAGGGATTTAAAGCCTACGCTATTTCCTATGAAAAATGGCTAGAATAATAGATACAGTTAGTTATGAGAAACTAAAATCCCTAGACCTTTCATCTTTTCTCTATTTAAAACCTACTCTATATTCTTTGAAAGGAGTTGAACATGCTCTAGATACTGTGTAAAAAAATAAATTCTTTTGAGAGCTTACTTCAAGAATTTATCTTTACACTTGGTATTTTACGGGCTCTGTATCATATATGAGTAACATTCAAAACATGTCCCTTGAGGACATCATGGGAGAGCGATTTGGTCGCTACTCCAAGTACATTATTCAAGACCGGGCTTTGCCAGATATTCGTGATGGGTTGAAGCCGGTTCAGCGCCGTATTCTTTATTCTATGAATAAGGATAGCAATACTTTTGACAAGAGCTACCGTAAGTCGGCCAAGTCAGTCGGGAACATCATGGGGAATTTCCACCCACACGGGGATTTTTCTATCTATGATGCCATGGTTCGTATGTCACAGAACTGGAAAAATCGTGAGATTCTAGTTGAAATGCACGGTAATAACGGTTCTATGGACGGAGATCCTCCTGCGGCTATGCGTTATACTGAGGCACGTTTGTCTGAAATTGCAGGTTACCTTCTTCAGGATATCGAGAAAAATACAGTTCCTTTTGCATGGAACTTTGACGATACGGAGAAAGAACCAACGGTCTTGCCAGCAGCCTTTCCAAACCTCTTGGTCAATGGTTCGACTGGGATTTCGGCTGGTTATGCCACAGACATTCCTCCCCATAATTTAGCTGAGGTCATAGATGCTGCAGTTTACATGATTGACCACCCAACAGCCAAGGTGGACAAGCTCATGGAATTCTTGCCTGGACCAGATTTCCCGACAGGAGGGATTATTCAGGGTCGTGATGAAATTAAGAAGGCCTATGAAACTGGGAAAGGGCGTGTGGTCGTTCGATCTAAGACGAAGATTGAAAAGCTAAAAGGTGGTAAGGAACAAATCGTTATCACTGAAATTCCTTATGAAATCAATAAGGCTAATCTGGTCAAGAAAATCGATGATGTTCGTGTCAATAACAAGGTGGCTGGTATTGCTGAGGTTCGTGATGAGTCTGACCGTGACGGTCTTCGTATCGCTATTGAACTTAAGAAAGATGCAAATACCGAGCTCGTTCTTAACTATCTCTTCAAATACACCGACTTACAAATCAACTACAACTTTAACATGGTGGCGATTGACAATTTCACGCCTCGTCAGGTCGGGATTGTCCCAATCTTGTCTAGCTATATCGCCCACCGTCGTGAAGTGATTTTGGCGCGTTCTCGCTTTGACAAGGAAAAGGCTGAAAAACGTCTCCATATCGTGGAAGGTTTGATTCGCGTCATCTCTATTTTAGATGAAGTCATTGCCCTTATCCGTGCTTCTGAGAATAAGGCTGATGCCAAGGAAAACCTCAAAGTCAGCTATGAGTTTACAGAAGAGCAGGCTGAGGCCATCGTTACCTTGCAACTGTATCGCTTGACCAATACAGACGTGGTTGTCTTGCAAGAAGAAGAAGCAGAGCTTCGTGAAAAGATTGCCATGCTGGCGGCGATTATCGGTGATGAGCGGACTATGTACAATCTCATGAAGAAAGAGCTTCGTGAGGTTAAGAAGAAATTTGCGACTCCACGTTTGAGTTCTTTAGAAGATACGGTTAAAGTTATCGAGATTGATACAGCTAGTTTGATTGCCGAGGAAGATACTTATGTTAGCGTAACCAAGGCTGGTTACATCAAGCGTACTAGCCCACGTTCTTTTGTGGCATCCACTCTGGAAGAAATTGGCAAACGTGATGATGACCGTCTGATCTTTGTTCAATCTGCCAAGACAACCCAGCATCTCTTGATGTTCACGACTCTTGGGAATGTCATCTATCGACCAATCCACGAATTGGCAGATATTCGTTGGAAGGATATCGGAGAGCATCTGAGCCAGACCATTACCAACTTTGAAACTAATGAAGAAATCCTTTATGTAGAAATCGTGGATCAGTTTGATGATTCGACAACCTACTTTGCTGCAACTCGTCTTGGTCAAATCAAACGCGTAGAACGCAAAGAATTCTCTCCATGGCGAACCTACAAGTCTAAGTCAGTCAAGTATGCTAAGCTCAAAGACGAGACAGACCAGATTGTAGCAGTAGCTCCGATCAAACTGGATGATGTTCTCTTGATTAGTCAAAATGGTTACGCCCTTCGTTTCAATATCGAAGAGGTTCCGGTTGTCGGAGCCAAGGCTGCGGGTGTCAAGGCCATGAATTTGAAAGCTGACGATGTTTTACAAGCTGCCTTTATCTGTAACACTTCATCCTTCTACCTCTTGACCCAACGTGGTAGCTTGAAACGTGTCTCTTGTGAGGAAATTCCAGCGACTAGCCGTGCCAAACGAGGTCTACAAGTCTTGCGTGAGTTGAAAAACAAACCGCACCGTGTCTTCTTGGCTGGAGCAGTTGCAGAACAAGGATTCGTTGGTGATCTTTTTAGTACAGAAGTGGAAGAGAACGACCAAACACTGCTTGTTCAATCTAACAAGGGAACAATCTATGAAAGCCGATTGCAAGATTTGAACTTGTCAGAACGCACTAGCAACGGAAGCTTTATATCAGACACCATTTCAGATGAAGAAGTTTTTCATGCTTATCTCAAAGAAGTCTTTAAAGAGGACAAAACAAATTCGTAAAAAGAATCAGTCCAGAGGGCTGATTTCTTTATGTTGAAAAAATTTTCAGAAAATTACAAATAATACTTGAAATTTTACTAGAAAAGTGTAGAATAGAACACATAGTTTGAATAGTATAAAGGAGAAATACATGACAGTTGCAATTGATTGGGAAAACCTTGGATTTTCTTATATGAAATTACCTTATCGCTATATCGCTCATTACAAGAATGGTCAATGGGATCAAGGAGAATTGACAGAGGATGCGACCTTGCATATTTCAGAGTCTTCTCCAAGTCTCCACTATGGACAGCAAGCATTCGAGGGCTTGAAAGCCTATCGTACTAAGGATGGTAGTATTCAACTGTTCCGTCCTGATGAAAATGCCAAGCGTCTGCAACGTACCTGCGACCGTCTCTTGATGCCACAAGTTCCGACAGAAATGTTTGTAGAAGCTTGTAAAGCGGTTGTTCGTGCCAATGAAGATTATGTACCACCATACGGAACAGGTGGAACCCTCTATCTCCGTCCACTTTTGATTGGCGTTGGAGATATTATTGGGGTTAAACCAGCAGAAGAGTATATTTTCACTATCTTTGCCATGCCAGTTGGCAACTACTTTAAAGGTGGCTTGGTTCCAACTAATTTCTTGATTCAAGATGAATTTGACCGAGCAGCCCCACATGGTACAGGAGCTGCCAAGGTAGGCGGTAACTACGCTGCCAGTCTTCTACCAGGTAAAATGGCAAAATCACGTAATTTTTCAGATGTTATCTACCTAGATCCAGCTACCCATACCAAGATTGAGGAAGTCGGATCAGCCAACTTCTTTGGAATTACAGCGAACAGCGAATTTGTTACGCCATTGAGTCCATCCATCTTGCCATCTATTACCAAGTACTCTTTGCTTTATTTGGCAGAACACCGCTTGGGCTTGACTCCGATTGAAGGCGATGTCCCAATTGATAATTTGGAGCGTTTTGTAGAGGCAGGTGCCTGCGGTACAGCAGCGGTTATTTCGCCAATTGGAGGTATCCAACACGGCGATGATTTCCATGTTTTCTATAGTGAAACAGAAGTAGGTCCTGTAACACGTAAACTCTATGATGAATTGACTGGTATCCAATTTGGTGATGTAGAAGCGCCTGAAGGATGGATTGTCAAAGTGGACTAAATGACAGGAAATAAAGAAGAACTCCGTAGCAGTTGTAAGGACTGAAATGGAGTTTTTTCTTGCTAGTTTGAGCATTTTCTTGTACAATAGAAAAAGTGAAAAGAGGTAAAGTATGAGTAAAAAAGATAAGAAAATTGAAATCCAATTAACCGATGCAAAAGTGACTGTTGGAAAAGACAGCTATGAAGGTTACGTTTTGACGATTGGGAAAAAGGTTATTGGTGAAATTGCCGAATTAGATAACCAATTTGCCATCATAAAGAATGGAAATGTCGATAGTTTTTATAAAAAACTTGAAAAAGCTGTGGAAATTTTGATTGAAAACTATAATTTGACAAAATAATACTTGTTTTATTGAAAATTTCATGTTATAATAGTTCTCGTTAAACATTGGAGAGATAGCGAAGAGGCTAAACGTGGCGGACTGTAAATCCGCTCCTTCGGGTTCGGGGGTTCGAATCCCTCTCTCTCCATTTATCAATGGGGTATAGCCAAGCGGTAAGGCAAGGGACTTTGACTCCCTCATGCGTTGGTTCGAATCCAGCTACCCCAGTTCTTAGGTAATAAATTCAAGATAAAAAGAAAATATCTTAGGGTATTTTATTTTTATAATTGATAGACGTGAACGATATGAACATGTCCTTGCGGGTGCTTAGGAAAAAAATTATAAGTATGTCAAGTTTAGAAAAAACTTGATTGTTGGAGGATTTTTTAGATGAACGAATTTGAAGATTTGCTAAATAGCGTTAGCCAAGTTGAGCCTGGTGATGTTGTTAGTGCTGAAGTATTGACAGTTGATGCGACTCAAGCTAACGTTGCAATCTCTGGGACTGGTGTTGAAGGTGTCTTGACTCTTCGCGAATTGACAAACGATCGCGATGCAGATATCAATGACTTTGTGAAAGTAGGAGAAGTATTGGATGTTCTTGTACTTCGTCAAGTAGTTGGTAAAGATACTGATACAGTTACATACCTTGTATCTAAAAAACGCCTTGAAGCTCGCAAAGCATGGGACAAACTTGTAGGACGAGAAGAAGAAGTTGTTACTGTTAAAGGAACTCGTGCCGTTAAAGGTGGACTTTCAGTAGAATTTGAAGGCGTACGTGGATTTATCCCAGCTTCAATGTTGGACACTCGTTTCGTACGTAACACTGAGCGTTTCGTAGGTCAAGAATTTGATGCTAAAATCAAAGAAGTTGACGCTAAAGAGAACCGCTTCATCCTTTCACGTCGCGAAGTTGTTGAAGCAGCTACTGCAGCAGCTCGTGCTGAAGTATTCGGTAAATTGGCTGTTGGTGATGTCGTAACTGGTAAAGTTGCTCGTATCACAAGCTTTGGTGCTTTCATCGACCTTGGTGGTGTTGACGGATTGGTTCACTTGACTGAGTTGTCACACGAACGTAACGTTTCACCTAAATCAGTAGTAACTGTTGGTGAAGAAATCGAAGTGAAAATTCTTGATCTTAATGAAGAAGAAGGACGTGTATCACTTTCACTTAAAGCAACAACACCTGGACCATGGGATGGCGTTGAGCAAAAATTGGCTAAAGGTGATGTAGTAGAAGGAACAGTTAAACGTTTGACTGACTTCGGTGCATTTGTAGAAGTATTGCCAGGTATCGATGGACTTGTTCACGTATCACAAATTTCTCACAAACGTATCGAAAATCCAAAAGAAGCTCTTACTGTTGGTCAAGAAGTTACTGTTAAAGTCCTTGATGTTAACGCTGACGCAGAACGTGTATCACTTTCTATCAAAGCTCTTGAAGAACGTCCAGCTCAAGAAGAAGGACAAAAAGAAGAGAAACGCGCTGCTCGTCCACGTCGTCCAAAACGTCAAGAAAAACGTGATTTCGAACTTCCAGAAACACAAACAGGATTCTCAATGGCTGACTTGTTCGGTGATATCGAACTTTAATCAAATTGATAATCGCAAAATCCTTTGTTTAAAACAAGGGATTTTTCTTTTGTCTCTTTCTCATTTTTGATATAATAGTTCTATGTTAGATTCAGAAAAACAATCACAATATCAATTGTTAAATGAGGAACTTTCTTATTTACTTGAAGGTGAGACCAATGTTCTTGCCAATCTTTCAAATGCTAGTGCCCTCCTAAAATCTCGCTTTCCCAATACTGTATTTGCAGGTTTTTATCTGTTTGATGGAAGTGAGTTGGTTTTAGGTCCTTTTCAGGGTGGTGTTTCTTGTATTCGCATCCCGCTTGGAAAAGGCGTGTGTGGAGAAGCTGCTGAGTTTCAGGAGACTGTTTTAGTTGGCGATGTGAGCACCTATCCAAACTACATTTCTTGTGATAGTATGGCAAAGAGTGAAATCGTAGTTCCCATGCTTAAGAATGGTCGATTGCTGGGTGTTTTAGACCTAGATTCTTCACTTATTGATGATTACAATGCCATTGACCGTGATTACTTGGAACAATTTGTTGCTATTTTGCTTGAGAAGACAGAATGGGACTTTACAATGTTTGAGGAGAAAGCCTAATGTATCAAGCACTTTATCGAAAATATAGAAGCCAGACTTTTTCACAACTGGTAGGACAAGAGGTTGTGGCAAAAACTCTAAGACAAGCGGTTGAGCAGGAAAAAATTAGTCACGCTTATCTTTTCTCAGGTCCTCGTGGAACTGGTAAAACCAGTGTAGCTAAGATTTTTGCCAAAGCAATGAACTGTCCGAACCAAGTGGACGGTGAACCATGTAATAACTGTTATATCTGTCAGGCAGTGACAGAAGGTAGCCTAGAAGATGTTATCGAAATGGATGCGGCTTCGAATAATGGAGTTGATGAAATCCGAGAAATTCGGGATAAATCTACCTATGCTCCTAGTTTGGCACGTTATAAGGTCTATATCATAGACGAGGTTCATATGTTGTCTACTGGAGCTTTTAATGCGCTTTTGAAGACACTAGAAGAACCAACTCAAAACGTTGTCTTTATCTTGGCGACCACCGAATTGCACAAGATTCCAGCAACTATTTTATCGCGTGTCCAACGTTTTGAGTTTAAATCGATTCGAACGCAAGATATCACGGCACACATTCATCATATTTTAGAAAAAGAAAATATCAGTTCTGAGCCAGAGGCTGTGGAAATCATTGCTAGACGGGCTGAAGGTGGAATGCGGGATGCCTTGTCTATTCTGGATCAAGCCTTGAGTTTGACGCAAGGAAATGCTTTAACGACAGCTATTTCTGAGGAGATTACAGGCACTATTAGTCTATCAGCTCTAGATGACTATGTGGCTGCCTTGGCCCAACAGGAGGTCCCCAAAGCACTCGATTCTTTGAATCTTTTGTTTGAAAATGGCAAGAGCATGACTCGTTTTGTGACGGACCTCTTGCAGTATTTGCGGGATCTATTAGTTGTTCAGACAGGTGGCGAAAATACTCATCATAGTCCAGTTTTTATGGACAATCTAGCTCTTTCTCAGGAAAGTCTCTTTGAAATGATTCGAATAGCGACTGTGAGCTTGGCGGATATGAAAGCTAGCCTGCAACCTAAGATTTATGCTGAGATGATGACCATTCGTTTAGCTGAGATTAAGGCTGAACCAGTGCTTTCAGAAGCTGTCGAGAGTGAAATTTCTACACTAAGACAGGAGGTCGCTCGTCTCAAACAAGAACTTGCTAATGTTGGAACAGCTCCTAAACAAGTGGCGCCAGTCCCTAGCCGTCCAGCCACTTCCAAGACAGTCTATCGAGTAGACCGTAATAAGGTTCAGGCTATCCTACAAGAAGCTGTTGAAAATCCTGAATTGGCACGGCAAAACTTGATTCGCCTCCAGAATGCATGGGGAGAAGTGATCGAAAGCTTAGCTGGTCCTGATAAGGCTCTGCTTGTTGGTTCTCAACCAGTTGCGGCCAACGAACACCATGCTATTTTAGCTTTTGAATCTAATTTCAATGCAGGGCAAACCATGAAACGGGATAACCTCAATACCATGTTTGGCAATATTCTCAGTCAAGCGGCTGGATTTTCACCTGAAATCCTGGCAATTTCCCTAGAGGAATGGAAAGAGGTTCGTGCAGCATTTTCAGCTAGAAACAAGTCTTCTCAAGCAGATCAAGAGGCGGAAGAAGAGAGCCTGATTCCAGAGGGCTTTGAATTTCTGGCTGATAAAGTCATGGTCGAAGAAGACTAAAAGTGGATTTCATGGTACAATAATCCTATGACTAGACAACAATTTATCGTGATAGCACTATTTACTGCTGCTGAGACTTATTTTTTCAATGAAGCTTGGATGACGGGTCGCTATTTTATGGCAGCCTTTTGGGCCATTCTACTTTTTCGAAATTTTAGGTTAAGTTATGTAATGGGTAAAATAGTAGACGCCATTGATCAGCACCTAAACCGCAAGGATTAGTCACTAGCTTCTAAACAAAATCAAAGCCTTTTAGGCTTTTTTTTGTTATACTAGTAGAGTATATTTATGGACCTTTTCTTGTATTTTTTGAGAAATGTAAGTGATTTCTCTAAGGATAAAGGAAGTAGGCCAGAAAAAGAAAGGAACTATCATGTCAGTATTAGAGATCAAAGATCTTCACGTTGAGATTGAAGGAAAAGAAATTTTGAAGGGGGTCAATCTGACTCTGAAAACAGGAGAAATCGCAGCTATCATGGGACCAAATGGTACTGGTAAATCGACTCTTTCTGCCGCTATCATGGGGAACCCTAACTATGAAGTTACCAAAGGTGAGGTCTTGTTTGATGGCGTAAATATTCTTGAGTTGGAAGTGGACGAGCGTGCGCGTATGGGACTTTTCCTGGCTATGCAATACCCATCTGAAATTCCAGGAATTACCAACGCTGAATTTCTTCGTGCAGCTATGAATGCTGGTAAAGAAGATGATGAAAAGATTTCAGTTCGTGAGTTTATCACTAAACTAGACGAGAAAATGGAATTGCTCAACATGAAAGAAGAAATGGCAGAGCGTTACCTCAACGAAGGTTTCTCAGGTGGTGAGAAAAAACGTAATGAAATTCTTCAACTCTTGATGTTGGAACCAACTTTTGCCCTTTTGGATGAGATTGACTCAGGTCTTGATATTGATGCCCTTAAAGTTGTTTCTAAAGGTGTTAATGCCATGCGTGGTGAAGGCTTTGGTGCCATGATTATCACTCACTACCAACGTCTCTTGAACTACATCACACCAGACGTGGTACACGTGATGATGGAAGGTCGTGTGGTTCTTTCTGGTGGTCCAGAATTGGCTGCCCGTTTGGAACGTGAAGGATACGCAAAACTAGCTGAAGAACTTGGCTATGACTACAAGGAAGAATTGTAATTCCCTCGTATCTTTTAGGAGAAGTAAATGACTAAAGAGAATATTAAACTTTTTTCAGAAATGCACGCTGAACCAAGCTGGTTGGCTGACCTCCGTCAAAAAGCTTTTGATAAGATTGAGAGTTTGGAATTACCAGTTATTGAGCGTGTCAAATTTCACCGTTGGAATCTGGGAGATGGAACCATCACAGAAAGTGAACCTTCAGCAAATGTTCCTGACTTCACGGCTCTAGATAATCACTTGAAGTTGGTGCAAGTAGGAACGCAGACTGTTTTTGAACAAACTCCAGTTGAATTGGCTGAACAAGGAGTAGTCTTTACAGACTTTCACTCAGCTTTAGAAGAAATTCCAGAACTTATCGAGGAATTCTTCATGTCATCTGTTAAGTATGACGATGACAAGTTGGCAGCTTACCATACAGCTTACTTTAACAGTGGTGCTGTTCTCTACATTCCTGATAACGTTGAGATTACAGAGCCAATTGAAGGAATTTTCTACCAAGACAGTGATAGCGATGTGCCATTTAACAAGCATATTATGATTATCGCTGGTAAAAATTCTAAGATTAGTTATCTTGAACGTCTAGAGTCACGAGGTGAAGGTAGTGCCAAGGCAACTGCTAATATCACGGTTGAAGTGATTGCTCGTTCAGGTGCGCAAGTGAAATTTGCAGCGATTGACCGTTTAGGTGAAAATGTCACTGCCTATATTAGCCGTCGTGGTAAACTAGGCAACGATGCAAGCATTGACTGGGCAATCGGTGTCATGAACGAAGGAAATGTCGTTGCGGACTTTGATAGCGACTTGATTGGAAATGGTAGCCATGCTGACCTTAAAGTCGTAGCTCTTTCAAGTGGCCGTCAGGTGCAAGGGATTGACACTCGTGTGACTAACTACGGTTGCAACTCAATCGGAAATATCCTCCAACATGGGGTTATCCTTGAAAAAGCGACCTTGACTTTCAATGGTATTGGCCACATTATCAAGGGCGCCAAGGGAGCAGATGCGCAACAAGAAAGCCGTGTTCTCATGCTTTCAGACCAAGCGCGTTCAGATGCCAACCCAATTCTTTTGATTGATGAAAATGACGTAACTGCAGGTCACGCGGCTTCTATCGGTCAGGTGGATCCAGAAGATATGTACTACCTCATGAGCCGTGGTTTGGATAAGGCGACTGCTGAGCGTTTGGTTGTTCGCGGTTTCCTTGGCTCCGTAATTGTTGAGATTCCAGTCAAAGAAGTTCGTGAAGAAATGATTGCAACGATCGAAGAAAAATTGTCAAAACGCTAAGGGGAAGCCTATGTTAGATGTAGAAGCGATTCGCAAGGATTTTCCAATTTTAGACCAGATTGTCAACGATGAACCTCTGGTCTATCTGGACAATGCCGCGACGACACAAAAACCACTAGCAGTTCTGGAAACGATTAACCGCTATTATGAGCAGGACAATGCAAATGTTCATCGTGGTGTCCATACTTTGGCTGAGCGAGCAACAGCTTCTTATGAAGCTGCTCGTGAAACCATTCGTAAGTTTATCCATGCAGGCTCTACAAAGGAAGTTCTCTTTACCAGAGGAACGACAACCAGCCTTAACTGGGTGGCACGCTTCGCTGAGGAAATCCTGACTGAGGGAGACCAGGTCTTGATTTCTGTCATGGAACACCATTCCAATATCATTCCTTGGCAGGAGGTCTGTCGCAAGACTGGGGCAGAGCTTGTCTATGTTTATCTCAAGGACGGAGCTCTGGATATGGATGACTTGCGAGCTAAATTGACTGATAAAGTCAAGTTTGTCTCCCTAGCTCACGCCTCAAATGTTCTTGGTGTGGTCAATTCAATCAAGGAAATCACGCAATTGGCCCACCAAGTTGGAGCTATCATGGTGGTGGATGGCGCTCAGTCTACGCCCCATATGAAGATTGATGTCCAGGACTTGGATGTGGACTTCTTTGCTTTTTCAGGTCACAAGATGGCTGGACCAACTGGTATTGGTGTTCTTTACGGTAAAGAAAAGTATCTGGAACAAATGTCACCAGTTGAGTTTGGTGGCGAGATGATTGATTTCGTCTATGAGCAATCTGCTAGTTGGAAGGAATTGCCTTGGAAATTTGAGGCTGGAACGCCAAATATGGCAGGTGCTATCGGACTTGCTGCAGCAGTGGATTATCTGGAAAAGATTGGTATGGATGCCATTGAATCTCATGAACAGGAATTGATTGCATACGTCTTTCCAAAATTGCAGGAAATTGAAGGGTTAACCATTTATGGTTCGCAAGACCTGGCTCAACGTTCAGGTGTCATTGCCTTTAACCTAGGGGATCTTCATCCCCATGACCTAGCTACAGCACTTGATTATGAAGGGGTGGCTGTTCGCGCTGGTCACCATTGCGCCCAACCTTTGCTTCAGTATTTGGAAGTCCCAGCAACAGCTCGTGTAAGTTTTTATATCTACAATACCAAGGCAGATTGTGACAAACTAGTCGATGCCCTACAAAAGACAAAGGAGTTTTTCAATGGCACTTTCTAAACTAGATAGCCTTTATATGGCAGTGGTGGCAGACCATTCGAAAAATCCACATCACCAAGGAAAGTTAGAAGATGCTGAACAAATCAGTCTCAACAATCCAACCTGTGGGGATGTCATCAACCTCTCTGTTAAGTTTGATGCAGATGATCGTTTAGAAGATATCGCTTTTCTAAATTCAGGTTGTACCATTTCAACCGCCTCTGCTAGTATGATGACAGATGCAGTCTTAGGAAAGACCAAGCAAGAAATCCTAGAACTTGCGACCATTTTTTCAGAAATGGTTCAAGGTCAAAAAGATGAGCGTCAAGGCCAACTTGGAGACGCGGCTTTCTTATCAGGTGTTGCCAAATTCCCACAACGGATTAAGTGTGCGACTCTAGCTTGGAACGCCCTCAAGAAAACAATTGAAAATCAAGAAAAACAGTAAGACAAGTTTCTTTTGTCTTACGAATCAGTAGAAATGAAGAATGAAAGAAAGGATATTATGGCTGAAGAAAGAGTAGAACCAAAACCAATTGATCTTGGTGAATATAAATTTGGTTTCCATGATGATGTAGAGCCTGTCCTATCGACAGGAAAAGGATTGAACGAAGATGTCATTCGTGAACTATCAGCTGCTAAGGGAGAACCTGAGTGGATGTTAGAATTCCGTTTGAAGTCTTATGAAACCTTTAAAAAAATGCCCATGCAAACTTGGGGAGCGGACTTGTCAGAGATTGACTTTGATGACTTGATTTACTATCAAAAACCATCTGATAAACCAGCCCGTTCATGGGATGAAGTTCCTGAAAAAATCAAAGAAACCTTTGAGCGTATCGGGATTCCAGAAGCTGAACGTGCTTATCTAGCAGGTGCCTCTGCCCAGTATGAGTCAGAAGTGGTTTATCACAACATGAAGGAAGAGTTCCAAAAATTGGGTATTATCTTTACAGATACGGATTCTGCCCTCAAAGAATACCCAGACTTGTTTAAACAATACTTTGCGAAGTTGGTACCGCCGACAGATAACAAGTTGGCTGCCCTCAACTCAGCTGTATGGTCAGGTGGAACCTTTATCTACGTACCAAAAGGTGTTAAGGTAGATATCCCACTTCAAACTTACTTCCGTATCAACAACGAAAATACAGGTCAGTTTGAACGTACCTTGATTATCGTTGATGAGGGAGCAAGTGTCCACTATGTAGAAGGATGTACAGCACCAACATATTCAAGTAATAGCCTGCATGCGGCCATTGTAGAAATCTTTGCCTTGGACGGAGCTTACATGCGTTATACAACCATCCAAAACTGGTCTGATAATGTCTATAACTTGGTAACGAAACGTGCTAAAGCCTTGAAAGATGCGACAGTTGAGTGGATTGATGGAAACTTAGGTGCCAAAACAACCATGAAATACCCATCTGTTTACCTAGATGGAGAAGGGGCGCGTGGTACTATGCTCTCTATCGCCTTTGCCAATGCAGGGCAACACCAAGACACGGGTGCCAAGATGATCCACAACGCTCCACACACAAGCTCCTCTATCGTGTCCAAATCCATCGCGAAAGGCGGAGGAAAGGTGGACTACCGTGGACAAGTAACCTTTAACAAGAACTCTAAGAAATCTGTTTCTCATATCGAGTGTGATACCATTATCATGGATGACTTATCAGCGTCAGATACCATTCCTTTTAATGAAATTCACAACTCGCAAGTTGCTTTGGAGCACGAAGCCAAAGTATCTAAGATTTCAGAGGAACAACTCTATTACCTCATGAGTCGTGGATTGTCAGAATCTGAGGCAACAGAGATGATCGTTATGGGGTTTGTCGAACCCTTCACAAAAGAACTTCCAATGGAATACGCAGTTGAGCTGAACCGCTTGATTAGTTATGAAATGGAAGGTTCAGTCGGATAAGGCCAAAAAGGAGAAGCAAATGGGATTTTTAAAAAAATTATTCGGTAATGTCGAAAAAGCGAATAAAGGCGAAATTCCTGTCGAGGAAATTGTCCCACCTTTTACAAATGATTTAGCAGAAGAAGCAGATGATTATTGGCGACAAATGGAACAAAACCTCTTGATAAACGCTGTAAAAGCTGCTGGTGGTCCTGAGGCAGTAGAACGTGCTTTTGTTCTTACTAATTTCAAAGAAAATCAAGAAACCTTTGAGCTCTTTTATCAGGTAAATGGTCAACTTCTTTCATGGAGAGAGATGGATGCGACTGTTGTTGATAAAATCAGCAATCAACTCCTTCCGCAAGCGGCAGAAGTAGCGCGTGCAGTAAATGAAAATTATGAAGAGGCAAATGTACCAGTAATCCAGTACGCTATGCTTCAGTTTGAAACTGCAACCATGGCTTGGTTTGGTCGGAAGCTGACAACAGCTTCTCCAGAAGCTCAATTGACTTTTGAAGAATTGGTATCAGGTTGGCGCGCTATTTTGGAACAAGAAGTTCCAAATCGTCCTTTAGATAGTGACCGTCCGTTCCCTTACTTTGAAGTTTAAAAAATCCCAAATCCTTAAAAAACTTTCAATGGAGTATACTGTTGAGCTTACTCGCTTGATAAGTAACAAATTGAAAGAATCAGTGGGTAAAAATGCAAATTCTGAACAGGAATCCCTTCTGTTCAGAATTTTTTTCAAAAAAGGACCTAATAAATATTCACAAAACTGCTTTTATATGGTAAAATAAAACAATTACATTTAGTGGAGATGAAGTATGAATATTTTTAGAACCAAGGATGTTAGTCTGAGACAGACAGAGATGCACTGCCATTTGAAGTTGTGGGATTTGATTCTTTTAGGAATAGGTGCCATGGTGGGGACGGGGATTTTCACCATTACAGGAACAGCAGCGGCTACCCTAGCTGGTCCATCACTAGTGATTTCCATTGTGATTTCTGCCCTGTGTGTTTCTCTATCAGCCCTCTTTTTTGCAGAATTTGCCTCTCGTGTTCCTGCAACTGGTGGTGCTTATAGTTACCTCTATGCGATTCTAGGAGAATTGCCAGCCTGGATTGCTGGCTGGCTGACCATCATGGAATTCATGACGGCTGTTTCAGGTGTGGCGTCTGGCTGGGCAGCTTACTTTAAGGGATTGCTTAGTAATTATGGTATCTCCATGCCGCAAGCCTTGAATGGAACCTTTAACCCTGAACAAGGAACCTATATCGATCTTCTGCCTATTTTAGTACTTACCTTGGTAACGGGATTGGTTTTATTAAATTCTAAGGCAGCTTTGAGATTTAATTCGCTTTTAGTGGTCTTGAAATTCTCAGCTCTCGCCTTATTTATCCTAGTTGGTATTTGGTACATCAAGCCTGAAAATTGGACGAATTTTGCTCCATTTGGTTTTGGTCAACTATATGGTGCAAGTACTGGGATTATGGCGGGTGCATCTTTGATGTTCTTTGGATTTCTCGGATTTGAGTCTATTTCCATGGCAGTTGATGAAATTCAAAGTCCGCAAAAAAATATTCCCCGCGGAATTGTGCTTTCTCTGACAATTGTCACCATTCTCTATGCCTTGGTAACCTTAGTATTGACAGGGATTGTTCACTACAGTAAGCTCAATGTGGACGATGCAGTAGCATTTTCATTACGGAGTATTGGTATCGGCTGGGTAGCAAATTATGTTTCGCTTGTAGCAATTCTAACCCTGATAACCGTATGTATCTCCATGACTTATGCTTTGTCTCGGATGATTTATAGCTTAGCACGTGATGGACTTTTACCTCAAAGTTTCAAACAATTAAGCAAGACTAGTCGCGTTCCTAAAAATGCAACCCTCTTGACAGGAGTTGCTTCAGCCATTGCTGCAGGAGTCTTTCCTCTAGCCAGTATTGCTGCCTTCTTAAATATCTGTACCTTAGCTTATCTCATTTTGCTAGCCTATGGAATAATAAAACTCAGAAAGGATAAGGGTATGCCAAAAGAGGGAGAGTTTAAAACTCCCTTGGTACCACTCTTGCCAATTCTTTCCATCCTTATCTGTGTTTCCTTTATGCTTCAATATAGCCTAGATACCTGGATTGCCTTTGGCATCGCTCTTCTAGTTGGTCTAGTCATTTACTTTACTTACGGGTTCCGCCATTCAACCCTCGCAGAAGAAGAATAAAAGCTGGGAATTCCCAGCTTTTTTAATCTTTCACATAAGTAAATCCTTCACCCAGAATTTCATGAGCCTCAGTGATGGTGATAAAGGCTTGAGGGTCGATTTTGTGAATCATATCTTTCATTTTTACGATTTCGTTTCGACCGACGATACAGTAGATAATTTTTAAATCCTTTTTGCTGTAGTAGCCTTGACCAGATATAAAGGTAACGCCACGTCCGAGTTCATCGTTTATCTCTTTGGCCAATTGATCAGGATATTGGGTAATAATCATAAATCCTTTACCAGCATAACCTCCTTCGCCGATCAAGTCGATAACACGAGCGATGATAAAGTCAAATAAGAGGGTATAGGTAACTAGACGAAGATCCTGGAAGATAATCAAAATCAACATTAGGATAAAAAAGTCAATCCCAAAGAGCAATTTTCCAATCGAAATATTAGTGTATTTGTTGAGGATACGGGCAACGATATCAGAGCCACCAGTGGTTCCACCAGCATTAAAGATAATTCCTAAACCAACCCCCAGTAAGACTCCTGAGACTAAAGCGACAATGATGAGATCCCCTTGCAAGTCGATGTGCAAAGGAATGCGCTCAAAGATTGCTAGCCAAACGGAAAGTGAAATAGATCCTAGAAGGCTGGAGTAGAGGGTCTTAGGTCCAAATATCTTCCAAGCCAGGATAAATAAAGGGATATTAATCAAGAGGTTCATCAATGAGACAGGAATCTTAAAAAGATAGTAGGTAATCAAGGTAATACCTGTCGCCCCTCCCTCAAATAAATGATAAGGAACAACAAAGTAAGTAAGACCGAAGGCATAGATAGCAGCTCCAAAAATAATAGTGATAATCGGTTGAAGTTTTCGAATCATGGCTGTTCCTCACTTTTCTATAGATAGATTATACCAAAAATTCAGTTCTTTTCATCGGATCACTTATGATTTTTTATCATTTTTTTGATATAATAAAGGAGAAAATCCCAATCCTATCGAGAAGAATAGAAAGATTGAATTATGACACAAGTAAAAATTGTAACGGACTCTTCTGTTACTATCGAACCAGAAGTAGTTAAAGAATTAAATATCACTGTTGTCCCTCTATCAGTTATGATTGATAGTGTGCTTTATTCGGATGCAGATTTTAAAGAGGGAGAATTCCTTCATCTTATGCAACAAAGTAAGAATCTGCCTAAAACAAGTCAGCCACCTGTAGGAGTGTTTGCTGAGGTCTTTGAAGAACTAGGTAAAGACGGCAGTCAAATTATCGCCATTCACATGTCCCATGCCTTGTCTGGAACTGTGGAAGCTGCTCGCCAAGGGGCCAGTCTCTCAACTGCTGATGTAACAGTTATTGATAGTTCCTTTACAGATCAAGCGATGAAGTTCCAAGTTGTTGAAGCCGCAAAACTTGCTAAAGAAGGTAAAGACTTAGAAACGATCTTAGCTCATGTAGAGGACGTCAAAAATCATACAGAACTCTATCTCGGTGTTTCGACGCTAGAAAACTTAGTTAAGGGTGGTCGTATTGGACGTGTGACAGGATTACTAAGCTCACTCTTGAATATTCGTGTAGTAATGCAGATGAAAAACCACGAACTCCAACCAATCGCCAAAGGACGTGGAGCGAAAACTTTCAAAAAGTGGCTTGAGGAATTAACCAATACTCTTTCCCAAAAATCAGTTGCAGAAATTGGAATTTCCTATGCTGGAACGAACGAATTGGCGAATGAGATGAAGGCATTATTGCAACCTTATGTCGAGAAGCCAATCTCTGTATTGGAAACTGGCTCTATTATTCAAACTCATACTGGAGAGAATGCTTGGGCAATTCTAATTCGCTACAATTCCTAAAAAAATAGAGAAAAAATAGTCAAAATAGTGTTTTTGACTTGACCTATAGCCGATTTTAGGATATGATTATATTTGTTAATTAGAAATTATTTGGAGGATTTGTTAACATGGCAAACAAACAAGATTTGATCGCTAAAGTAGCAGAAGCTACAGAATTGACTAAGAAAGATTCAGCAGCAGCAGTTGACGCTGTATTTGCAGCAGTAACTGAATACCTTGCAGCTGGTGAAAAAGTTCAATTGATCGGTTTCGGTAACTTTGAAGTTCGTGAGCGTGCTGCACGTAAAGGTCGCAACCCACAAACTGGTAAAGAAATCAAAATCGCAGCTTCTAAAGTTCCAGCATTCAAAGCTGGTAAAGCTCTTAAAGACGCTGTTAAATAATGAATTTTCAAAAAGCCTATTGTATCAAGCTTCATTGCTTGGTCGATAGGCTTTTTTTGTTTATTTGAAGAGTTGAGTTATGATTCTGTGCAAAAAGAAAAAGGTTCCCATGTTTGAGAACCTTCTTTTCATTAGTTTTTAGAAGCTGCTTGGAATTCAGGGTTTTTCCATGCTTCATCAATGATAGCTTGCAATTCTTTAGCAGATGCTTGCATTTTTTGAGTTTCAGCATCGTTCAATGGGATGTTTACTGGACGAACGATACCGTGTGCACCAACAACAGCTGGTTGACCGATAAAGACGTTTTTAACACCGTATTGACCTTCTTGGAAGACTGAAAGTGGAAGTACTGCATTTTCGTCATCAAGGATTGCTTTTGTGATACGAGCAAGTGCTACAGCGATACCGTAGTAGGTAGCTCCTTTTTTGTTGATGATTGTGTAGGCAGCGTCACGAACACCTTCGAACAATTCAATCAATTCAGCTTCTTGAACGTTTTGAGTGTCTTTAAGGAATTCTTCAAGGTTTACACCAGCGATGTTAGCGTGTGACCAAACCGCAAATTCAGAATCTCCGTGTTCACCCATGATGTAGGCGTGAACTGAACGAGCATCAACATCCAATTTTTCAGCAAGTGCTTGACGGAAACGTGCTGAGTCAAGTGAAGTACCTGAACCGATAACACGTTCTTTAGGGAATCCAGAGAATTTCCAAGTTGAGTAAGTCAAAACATCAACTGGGTTAGCCGCAACAAGGAAGATACCATCAAAACCTGATTCAACAACTTGTGTTACAATTGATTTGTTGATAGCCAAGTTTTTACCTACAAGGTCAAGGCGAGTTTCACCTGGTTTTTGAGGAGCACCTGCAGTGATAACAACAAGGTCAGCGTCTGCACAGTCAGAGTATTGAGCAGCGTAGATTTTTTTAGGTGAAGTGAAGGCAAGGGCGTGGCTAAGGTCAAGCGCATCACCAACAGCTTTTTCGTGTAATTGTGGAATTTCGATAATTCCAAGCTCTTGTGCAATTCCTTGGTTAACAAGTGCGAAAGCATAAGATGAACCTACGGCACCGTCACCAACAAGGATCACTTTTTTGTGTTGTTTAGTTGAAGTCATTATCTAAACATCTCCTTCATTTTTTTTAGGGGAATCCCCAGACAATTTCATTCTATCACTTTTGAAAAGCTTTGTCACGAATATTCTATTCGGTTATTGATGTAAACGTTTTAGTGGTTTTCAAAGACTGAAATGAAGGACAAATTATGGTATAATATATCTAATTACTAATAGTGAAATGAGGCATTTATGAATGCAGGATAGAAATTTAGTGAATGTCAATCTGACAAAGGAGATGAAGACCAGCTTTATCGACTACGCCATGAGCGTTATCGTCGCGCGGGCCCTTCCTGATGTTCGAGATGGCTTAAAACCTGTTCACCGTCGTATTCTTTACGGAATGAATGAGCTAGGTGTTACACCAGACAAACCTCATAAAAAATCAGCTCGTATTACAGGGGATGTTATGGGTAAATACCACCCACACGGAGATTTCTCTATTTACGAAGCCATGGTTCGTATGGCCCAGTGGTGGAGCTACCGTTACATGCTCGTTGATGGGCATGGAAACTTTGGTTCTATGGACGGGGACGGTGCTGCCGCGCAGCGGTACACTGAGGCACGTATGAGCAAGATTGCTCTTGAAATGCTTCGTGACATCAACAAAAACACAGTTGATTTCGTAGACAACTACGATGCTAACGAACGTGAACCCTTGGTTTTGCCTGCTCGTTTTCCAAACCTTTTGGTCAATGGAGCAACGGGTATCGCTGTTGGGATGGCAACCAATATTCCACCTCACAACTTGGGTGAAACCATTGATGCAGTGAAGTTGGTTATGGATAATCCTGAAGTGACGACTAAGGACTTGATGGAAGTCTTGCCTGGTCCAGATTTTCCAACCGGTGCTCTTGTTATGGGGAAATCAGGTATCCATAAGGCCTATGAGACTGGTAAAGGTTCCATTGTCCTTCGTTCTCGTACAGAGATTGAAACCACTAAGACAGGTCGTGAGCGCATCGTTGTAACGGAATTCCCTTATATGGTTAATAAAACCAAGGTACATGAGCATATTGTTCGCTTGGTTCAGGAAAAACGAATTGAGGGCATTACAGCCGTACGTGATGAGTCCAACCGCGAAGGCGTTCGCTTTGTAATCGAGGTTAAACGCGACGCGTCTGCCAACGTTATCCTTAACAACCTCTTCAAGATGACCCAGATGCAAACCAACTTTGGTTTCAACATGTTGGCGATTCAAAATGGTGTGCCAAAAATCTTGTCCCTTCGTCAAATTTTGGATGCTTATATCGAACACCAAAAAGAAGTGGTTGTTCGCCGTACTCGTTTTGACAAGGAAAAAGCAGAAGCGCGTGCGCACATCTTAGAAGGTCTTTTAATTGCACTTGATCATATCGACGAAGTGATTCGTATTATCCGTGCAAGTGAAACAGATGCCGAAGCACAAGCTGAGTTGATGAGCAAGTTTAAGCTTTCAGAGCGTCAAAGTCAGGCAATCCTTGATATGCGTCTTCGTCGTTTGACAGGATTGGAACGTGATAAGATTCAGTCTGAATATGATGAATTGATCGCCTTAATTGCAGATTTGGCAGATATCCTTGCCAAGCCTGAGCGCGTGGCTCAAATCATCAAAGAGGAATTGGACGAAGTCAAACGCAAGTTTGGTGACAAACGTCGTACGGAGTTGATGGTCGGAGAAGTCTTGACACTTGAGGACGAAGACTTGATTGAGGAGACGGATGTTTTGATTACCCTATCTAACAAGGGCTATATCAAACGTTTGGACCAAGGTGAGTTTACTGCCCAAAAACGTGGAGGCCGTGGAGTTCAAGGTACCGGGGTTAAGGATGATGACTTTGTGCGTGAGTTGGTTTCAACTAGCACCCATGATCATCTGCTCTTCTTTACCAATAAAGGACGCGTATACCGACTAAAAGGTTATGAAATCCCAGAATATGGTCGTACAGCCAAGGGCTTGCCAGTTGTCAATCTATTGAAGTTGGACGAAGGTGAGAGCATTCAGACCATCATCAACGTTGAGTCTGAACGTAGTGATGACGCCTATCTCTTCTTTACAACTCGTCACGGTGTCGTGAAGAGAACCAGTGTCAAAGAATTTGCAAATATTCGTCAAAATGGACTTAAAGCCTTGAATCTCAAGGATGAGGATGAATTAATCAATGTCTTGCTGACAGAAGAAGATACGGATATTATCATTGGTACCAAGTATGGTTATGCTGTTCGCTTTAATCAATCAGCTGTTCGTGGCATGAGTCGTATCGCGACAGGTGTTCGAGGGGTCAATCTTCGTGATGGAGACACAGTAGTTGGTGCTAGCGTGATTACAAATCAAGACGAAGTTCTTATCATTACTGAAAAAGGATACGGTAAACGTACACTTGCTACGGAATATCCTACCAAAGGCCGTGGTGGTAAAGGGATGAAGACAGCCAATGTTGCTGAGAAGAATGGTCCTCTGGCAGGTCTCCTCACTGTTAAGGGGGATGAAGACCTGATGATTATCACAGATACAGGTGTCATGATCCGTACAAATGTTGCCAATATTTCACAAACGGGACGCTCAACTATGGGAGTTAAGGTGATGCGTCTAGATCAGGATGCTAAGATTGTAACCTTTACAACGGTTGCTGCGGCAGAAAAAGAAGAAGTTGGGACTGAAATTGAAACAGAAGGTGAAGCATAATGTCTCATAAAAAAACGAAAAATAAAAAGAGTAAGAAAAATAAGCGCAGAAATCTATTTATCAATATTTTAGCGGGTTTCTTAATTCTTCTTTCCTTAGCCTTGATTTTTAATTCAAAGATTCGCGATATCTTTTTGGTATGGAATACCAATAAATACCAAGTCAATCAAGTCACTAAGGAAAATATAGATGAAAACCTAAAATCCGAGGGAAATTTTGATTTTGACTCTGTTAAGTCTATTTCATCTGAAGCTGTATTGGCTTCACAATGGGATGCTCAGAAACTTCCTGTTATTGGAGGTATCGCTATTCCTGAGGTGGAGATTAACCTCCCTATTTTCAAAGGGTTGGATAATGTAAACTTGTTCTACGGAGCAGGGACCATGAAACCAGATCAAAAAATGGGAGAAGGGAACTATTCTCTAGCCAGTCACCATATCTTTACTGCTGAAAATGCCAGTCAAATGCTCTTCTCACCTTTGGTCAATGCCAAAGCGGGTATGAAAATTTACCTGACGGATAAGGATAAAGTTTATACTTATGAGATTACAGAAGTAAAACGTGTTACACCAGACCGTGTAGATGAAATCGAAGATCGTGATGGCGTAAAAGAGATTACTTTGGTTACCTGTGTTGATTATAATGCGACCGAGCGTATAATCGTCAAAGGAATCTTTAAAGAATCAAAAGCTTATTCTGAGACTTCTGAGGATATTTTGAAGGCCTTTAATCAACCGTATAGACAACGTTATTAAGAATGAATGAACCAGTGAAGTGCTATTTCACTGGTTTTTATGTTAACAAAATAGAATCAAAATAGTTCTTATGAAAAAGGATAAGAAGGCTTAGGATAAAGATTTTTAAGATAAATATTTTAGAAATTTACGGAAAACGCTTTCTAGAAAACAAGAATTATGTTATAATTATCACAAATAAAAGTTTAGGAGTTTTTTTATGGTCTCTTCAGAATTTATTTCAAAGATTGAATTTGCTTGCAAGAAGAAAGAAAGTCTTTATAGCCAAAGCAAGTTTAAGTATGCGATTCGTTCCATGTTTGCAGGTGCTTTTATGACATTTAGTACGGCTGCAGGTGCAGTTGGTGCTGACTTGATAAATAAAATCGCACCAGGCAGTGGTCGCTTCCTCTTCCCATTCGTTTTTGCTTGGGGATTGGCCTACATTGTTTTCTTGAATGCTGAGCTGGTAACTTCAAATATGATGTTTTTGACAGCTGGTAGTTTCTTGAAAAAAATCTCTTGGAGAAAAACAGCTGAGATTTTGCTTTACTGTACCTTCTTCAATCTCATCGGAGCTTTGATAGCAGGTTGGGGCTTTGCTCATTCGGCAGCCTATGCAAATCTAACACATGATAGCTTCATTTCAGGGGTTGTAGAGATGAAGTTAGGCCGTTCCAATGAGCTAGTCTTGCTTGAAGGTATTTTAGCCAATATCTTTGTAAACATTGCTATTCTTTCATTTGTTTTGGTGAAAGACGGTGGAGCCAAACTTTGGCTTGTTTTGTCAGCAATTTACATGTTTGTATTCTTAACAAACGAACACATTGCTGCGAACTTTGCTTCTTTTGCGATTGTTAAGTTTAGTGTTGCAGCAGATTCAATTGCTAACTTTGACATACCTAATATTCTTCGTCACTGGGGTGTAACCTTTATCGGGAACTTTATCGGAGGAGGTCTCTTGATGGGCTTACCATACGCCTTCCTCAATAAAAACGAAGATACTTATGTCGATTAAAGAAATGAGCACGAGTGAATCGTGCTTTTTTGTTTGAGACGTAAGACTAGTCATAGTTGTTCCTTATATCAAAATATAGAAAAACGGTATTGGAAAAGACTAGCCCAAGATGATACAATATCCCTAATGAAGCTATTTGGAGGTCGTCTTATGACTCGTGATTTTAAATTTGAAACTCTACAATTACATGCTGGGCAAGTAGTTGATCCAGCAACTAAGTCTCGTGCAGTACCGATTTATCAAACAACATCCTTCGTTTTTGATGACACGCAAGAAGGTGCCGATTTGTTTGCCTTGAGAAAACCAGGGAACATTTATACTCGTATTACCAACCCTACAACAGCGGCATTTGAAGAAAGAATAGCTGCTCTTGAAGGTGGTGTTGGGGCACTAGCGACAGCATCAGGTATGGCTGCTGTAACCTACACTATTTTGGCGCTTGCTCACGCAGGTGACCATGTGGTGGCTGCGTCAACTATTTACGGTGGGACCTTCAACCTCTTGAAGGAAACCCTTCCTCGTTATGGGATCACAACTACCTTTGTGGATGTGGATAATTTGGAAGAAGTGGAAGCAGCTATCAATGACAATACCAAGCTTGTCTTGATTGAAACCTTGGGGAATCCCTTGATTAACATTCCTGACTTAGAAAAATTGGCTGAGATTGCGCATAAACACCAGATTCCTCTCGTTTCGGACAACACTTTTGCCGCACCATATTTGATTAACGTCTTCTCTCACGGTGTAGATATTGCCATTCACTCAGCAACTAAGTTTATCGGTGGACATGGTACGACTATTGGAGGAGTGATTGTCGATAGTGGTCGTTTTGACTGGAAGGCTTCAGGGAACTTCCCTCAATTTGTTGAGGAAGACCCAAGTTACCATAACTTGAGCTATACTCGTGATGTGGGTGCAGCAGCCTTTATTATCGCTGTTCGTGTTCAATTGCTCCGTGATACAGGTGCTGCCTTGTCACCATTTAATGCCTTTCTCTTGCTCCAAGGGCTTGAAACGCTATCTCTTCGTGTCGAACGCCATGTGCAAAATGCTGAGAAAATTGTTGATTTCCTTGTCAACCATCCTAAGGTAGAGAAGGTAAATTATCCAAAACTTGCTGACAGTCCTTACCATGACTTGGCTGAGAAATATTTGCCAAAAGGTGTTGGTTCAATCTTTACCTTCCATGTTAAAGGCGGAGAGGCAGAAGCTCGCAAGGTTATTGATAATTTGGAAATCTTCTCTGACCTTGCAAACGTGGCAGATGCAAAATCTCTTGTTGTCCATCCTGCGACAACCACTCACGGTCAGTTGTCAGAAAAAGATCTAGAAGCAGCAGGTGTAACACCAAACCAAATCCGCTTGTCGATCGGTCTTGAAAATGTAGAGGATTTGATTGAAGATTTGCGTTTGGCCTTGGAAAAAATTTAAAGTAACAGATATAAACAGTGGGTTTCGACTCACTGTTTTTGATTTTCCCTCAAGCATGATATAATGGTTACAGAAGTCTAGAAAGAGGAAAGTTATGAACGAAATCAAATGCCCCAACTGTGGGGAAGTCTTTACAGTAAATGAGAGTCAGTATGCTGAACTTTTATCCCAAGTGAGAACGGCTGAGTTTGATAAGGAATTGCACGATCGAATGAAGCAGGAGCTGGCCTTAGCTGAGCAGAAGGCTATGAATGAGCAACAGTCTAAACTAGCTCAAAAAGACCAAGAAATTGCGCAATTGCAGAGTCAAATCCAAAACTTTGATACAGAGAAAGAGTTGGCCAAGAAAGAAGTTGAACAGACAAGCCATGAGGCTTTATTAGCTAAGGACAAGGAAGTGCAGGCCTTGGAAAACCAACTGGCTACCTTGCGTTTGGAGCATGAAAATCAACTGCAAAAGACCCTTTCTGACCTAGAAAAAGAACGGGATCAAGTTAAAAATCAGCTCCTTTTGCAAGAAAAGGAAAATGAGTTGTCTCTGGCCTCAGTCAAGCAAAATTACGAAGCCCAGCTCAAGGCTGCTAGTGAACAAGTCGAATTTTACAAGAATTTCAAAGCCCAACAATCCACAAAAGCTATCGGGGAAAGTCTGGAACAGTATGCGGAGAGTGAGTTCAATAAGGTTCGCAGTTTTGCCTTTCCAAATGCCTACTTTGAGAAGGATAACAAGGTCTCTGCGCGAGGATCTAAGGGGGACTTTATCTTCCGTGATTTTGATGAAAATGGTCTAGAATTCATTTCCATCATGTTTGAAATGAAAAACGAAGCGGATGGGACGGAGAAGAAGCATAAGAATGCAGATTTTTACAAGGAATTGGACAAGGACCGTCGGGAAAAGAACTGCGAGTATGCGGTTTTAGTGACTATGCTTGAGGCGGATAATGACTACTTCAACACCGGTATCGTGGATGTCAGCCACGAATATGAAAAGATGTATGTCGTCCGTCCCCAGTTCTTCATCCAGTTGATTGGTCTCCTGCGAAATGCGGCTCTTAATTCTTTGAAATACAAGCAAGAGTTGACCTTAGTCCGGGAGCAAAATATTGATATTACGCATTTTGAGGAAGATTTGGATGCCTTCAAAGTAGCTTTTGCCAAAAATTACAACTCTGCTTCAACCAACTTTGGAAAAGCTATCGATGAAATCGATAAGGCCATCAAGCGGATGGAAGAGGTTAAGAAATTCCTGACCACATCAGAAAATCAACTCCGCCTTGCAAACAACAAGCTAGAAGATGTTTCCGTTAAAAAATTGACCCGCAAAAATCCAACAATGAAAGCAAAGTTTGAAGCGCTGAAGGGGGAGTAGAAAGCAAAACATGAACGGTATTATCAACTTAAGAAAAGAAGCGGGCATGACCTCGCATGATGCGGTCTTTAAACTGCGTAAGATTTTGGGAACTAAGAAAATCGGTCATGGTGGGACGCTGGATCCGGATGTGGTGGGTGTTTTACCTATTGCAGTTGGCAAGGCGACTCGCATGGTCGAGTTTATGCAGGATGAGGGCAAGGTCTACGAGGGGGAGATTACTATCGGCTATTCAACGACGACCGAGGATGCCAGTGGGGAAGTGGTCGCTGAGACACCCGTTTTGTCGCCATTGGATGAAAAGCTTGTCGATGAAGCAATTGCTAATCTGACTGGGCCTATTAGTCAGATTCCGCCTATGTATTCGGCTGTCAAGGTTAATGGTCGCAAGCTCTATGAGTATGCGCGTGCTGGTCAGGAAGTGGAGCGTCCAGAACGTCAGGTGACCATTTATCAATTTGAACGAACAAGTCCGATTTCTTATGAGGGGCATCTTGCAAGCTTTACTTTTCGTGTAAAATGCAGTAAGGGAACCTATATCCGTACCTTATCGGTTGACTTGGGTGAGAAGCTGGGTTATGCGGCCCATATGTCCCATTTGACTCGGACTAGTGCAGCCGGTTTACATCTAGAAGATGCTTTTACCTTGGACGAAATTGCTGCAAAAGTGGAGGCAGAGCAACTGGACTTTCTTTATCCGTTAGAGATTGGAACAGGGGACCTTGTCAAAGTTTTTCTAACTCCAGAACAGGCTACAGAAGTCCGCTTTGGTCGTTTTATCGAGCTAGAACAGTCGGATAAGGAGATAGCTGCCTTTGAAGGAAATACATTGCTAGCCATTCTAGAAAAAAGGGGCAATCTCTACAAGCCAAGAAAGGTTTTTAGCTAGTCTAACTGGGGTGTATGGATTGGAAATGTTTCACCCCATACTGTCCAAATCAGACTATAAATTTTGTAAAAAATGTGATAGAATAGACGACGGATAAAAAACGGAGGATAGCATGCAAAATAGACCAATCATTATCGGAGTGACAGGTGGTTCTGGTGGTGGTAAGACCAGTGTTTCAAGAGCCATTTTATCGCATTTCCCTGATGAAAAGATTTCCATGATTGAGCATGATTCATACTACAAGGATCAGTCTCACTTGACTTTTGAAGAGCGTGTCAAAACCAACTATGACCACCCTTTTGCCTTTGATACAGATTTGATGATCGAGCAGATTAAGGAATTGTTGGCGGGGCGTCCAGTGGACATTCCAACTTATGACTATACAGCGCATACGCGGAGTAGAAAGACCTATCGTCAGGAGCCTCAGGATGTCTTTATCGTTGAGGGGATTTTGGTTTTGGAGGACAAGCGTCTGCGCGATTTGATGGATATCAAGATTTTTGTGGATACAGATGATGATGTGCGCATTATTCGTCGTATCAAGCGTGATATGGAGGAGCGTGGCCGTAGTCTAGATAGCGTTATTGATCAGTATTTGGGTGTGGTCAAACCCATGTACCACCAGTTTATCGAGCCGACCAAGCGGTATGCGGATATCGTCATTCCTGAAGGGGTCAGCAATACAGTTGCTATTGACCTTTTGACCACCAAGATTGCAAAGATTTTGGAAGAAGCACGAAACAGCAAATAATCAGATGAGGAGGCCATGCCTCCTTTTTCTATTTTTCCTTGAGTTTCAGTAGGAAAAAGGTGATTTTTAAGCATGTTTTTGGTATAATAATACCCATGGAAAAGCAAGAAAATGAATAGTAGGTGGAGATGGAAAAGTATTTATCGGTAACAACTTTGACCAAGTATCTGAAAATGAAATTCGATAAAGACCCTTACTTGGAACGGGTCTATTTAACTGGTCAAGTTTCCAATTTTCGTAAACGACCTACTCATCAATATTTCTCCTTAAAAGATGACCATGCGGTTATTCAAGCAACCATCTGGTCAGGGATCTATCAGAAAATAGGTTTCGACCTGGAAGAAGGGATGAAAATCAATGTGATTGGGCGTGTTCAGGTTTATGAACCGAGCGGGAGCTACTCTATCATCATTGAAAAGGCTGAACCTGATGGAGTTGGTGCGCTTGCGATTCAGTTTGAACAACTCAAGAAAAAACTAACGGAAGAAGGTCTCTTTCAAGAACGGTTCAAGCAGCCTCTGCCCCAGTTTGCTAAGAGAATCGGTGTGGTAACCAGTCGCAGTGGAGCTGTTATTCGAGATATCATCACGACTGTCAGCAGGCGCTTTCCAGGTGTTGATATCCTTCTCTATCCAACTAAGGTGCAAGGTGATGGAGCTGCGGAGGAAATTGCTCGAAATATTGCTCGTGCTAATCAGCGTGAGGACCTAGATGTCCTCATCATTGGTCGTGGAGGTGGTTCCATCGAGGATCTCTGGGCCTTTAACGAAGAGATTGTGGTACGGGCTATTTTTGAATCTCGCTTGCCAATCATTTCTAGTGTTGGGCATGAGACGGATGTGACCTTGGCAGATTTTGTAGCGGATCGTCGGGCGGCGACGCCAACCGCTGCTGCAGAACTGGCAACGCCTGTAACTAAGTTGGATCTCTTGACCCATTTGCAAAATCAAGAAAAACGAATGGCAACAGCGGTTCAGAATGTCCTGTCAAGGAAAAAAGAGGTTTTGAAAAAATGCAGTCAGTCTGTGATTTTTAGACAACCAGAGCGCTTGTATGATGGTTATTTGCAACGCTTGGACCAACTGCAACTGCGCTTAAAACAAAGTTTGCGAACACGGATTTCTGATAATAAACAGCTAGTCCAAGCAAGGACGCATCAACTGCTACAATTATCACCTATTACCAAAATCCAGCGTTATCAAGACCGTCTAGGTCAGTTGGACAAGCTCCTACGTAGCCAAATGGCGCTGGTTTATGATGCCAAGGTTGCTGAGGTGAAGCGACTTTCAGAAGCTCTACTGATGTTGGATACCAGTCGAATCGTGGCGCGTGGTTATGCAATTGTCAAAAAAGAAGAGTCCGTAGTCGATTCTGTTGAGATGTTGAAGAAAAAAGACCAAGTGACGCTTTTGATGCGAGATGGTCAAGTAGAATTAGAGGTTAAAGATGTCAAAACAAAAGAAATTTGAGGAAAATCTAGCAGAATTGGAGACCATTGTCCAAAGTTTGGAAAATGGTGAAATCGCTCTGGAAGATGCGATTGCTGCCTTTCAAAAGGGCATGGTCTTGTCAAAAGAGCTCCAAGCGACGCTGGACAAGGCTGAAAAGACCTTGGTTAAGGTCATGCAAGAAGACGGAACAGAAAGTGATTTTGAATGAAGAAGCAAGAAAAATTAGCTCTTGTGGAGTCGGCTTTGGAAGACTTTTATGGAGACCAGCAGTTTGCTTCTAGTTTACGGGAGTCTGTTCTCTATTCCATTCATGCTGGTGGCAAGCGTATTCGTCCTTTTCTCTTGCTAGAAGTTCTGGAATCCCTGCAAGTCGTTATCCAATCAGCACATGCTCAAGTGGCAGCGGCCTTGGAAATGATTCATACTGGAAGTTTGATTCACGATGACCTTCCAGCTATGGATGACGACGATTATCGTCGGGGACGCTTGACCAATCATAAGAAATTCGGCGAAGCAATGGCAATTTTGGCAGGAGATGCTTTGTTCTTAGATCCCTATGCCTTGATAGCGCAGGCAGATTTGCCAAGTCAGATCAAGGTGGACTTGATAGCCAACTTATCCCTTGCGTCAGGTAGTTTGGGCATGGTGGCAGGGCAGGTTCTGGACATGGAGGGTGAACGTCAGCACTTGTCTTTGGAAGAACTTCAGACCATTCATGCTAATAAAACAGGGAAATTACTAGCCTATCCTTTCCAAGCAGCAGCTATTATAGCTGAATTGGCACCTGAAATACAGGCAAAGCTAAAAACTGTGGGTGAATTGATCGGACTTGCTTTTCAAGTCAGGGATGATGTGTTAGATGTTACCGCTAGTTTCGAGGAAATAGGCAAGACACCACAAAAGGATTTACAAGCTGAAAAATCAACCTATCCTGCCTTGCTGGGCTTGGAAGAGGCTATTGCCTTTTGTAACCAAACTCTGGATCAAGCCAATGCGAAATTAGAAGAAATTGCTGAGCAGGTTAGTTTTGAAACAGAACCGATTGTGAAAGTAGTAGAAAGTTTGAGAATCAATGGCTAAGGAAAGAGTGGATGTACTAGCTTATAAACAGGGCTTGTTTGAAACGAGAGAGCAGGCCAAGCGTGGTGTCATGGCTGGCCTAGTCGTAGCAGTCCTTAATGGAGAACGGTTTGACAAGCCAGGAGAGAAAATTCCAGATGACACCGAGCTAAAACTCAAGGGGGAGAAACTCAAGTATGTCAGCCGTGGTGGCTTGAAACTGGAAAAGGCCTTGCAGGTCTTTGATTTGTCAGTGGATGGGGCGACCACGATTGATATTGGGGCTTCTACTGGTGGCTTTACCGATGTCATGTTGCAGAATGGTGCTGAGCTTGTTTACGCGGTGGATGTTGGGACTAATCAGTTAGCCTGGAAACTGCGCCAAGATTCTCGGGTTGTCAGCATGGAGCAGTTTAATTTCCGCTATGCAGAAAAGACTGACTTTGAGCAGGAACCAAGTTTTGCCAGTATTGATGTGAGTTTCATTTCCCTTAGTCTGATCTTACCAGCCCTACATCGAGTTTTGGCTGATCAAGGTCAGGTGGTAGCTCTTATCAAACCGCAGTTTGAGGCAGGCCGTGAGCAAATTGGAAAAAATGGAATTATTCATGATGCTAAGGTTCACCAACATGTCCTTGAATCAGTCACTGATATGGCGGTTGAGCAAGGCTTTTCTGTGCTTGGATTAGACTATTCACCAATCCAAGGTGGACATGGAAACATCGAATTTCTGGCATATTTGAAAAAGGAAAATGGAGCAAGTAACCAAGTTGCCCCTGAAATAGAAAAAGTTGTAGAGAGAGCACATAGAGAATTTAAAGATGAATAAAAAAGAAAGACTTGAAAAAATTAGAAGATTTGTAACAGATTACCAAATCGGAACACAGGAAGAAATCGTTGAGCACTTAAAGGAAGCAGGTATCTCTGCCACTCAAGCTACTGTATCAAGAGACATCAAAGAGCTTGGTATTGTTAAAATTCCTTTGAAAAACAACACTTATATCTATGAATTGCCAAAATCAATTGTGAAGAGTTTGCAGTTGGCTGAGAATAACATCGAAGGTTCTCAAGTAATGGGTAACATGCTTAACCTCAATGTCATTCCGGGAAATACAGTATTTGTGAAAGGTCAGCTGGTTGCAGCATTTTCTGATAAGATTTTTAGCTGCATTGCGGATGACAATTCAATTTTGATTGTGGCAAAAACAGAGGAAGCAGCTAAGGAAATATCTGAACAAGTTAAAAAATGGTAGGTCGATATGTTACTTGAAATTTCGATTAAAAATTTTGCCATTATAGAGGCGATTTCGCTCAATTTTGAAAAAGGCATGACAGTCTTAACTGGTGAAACAGGTGCTGGTAAATCAATTATTATCGATGCCATGAACATGATGCTAGGAGCTAGAGCGGCTACGGATGTCATTCGTCATGGTGCTCCCAAGGCTGAGATTGAAGGGCTTTTCTCTGTTGAGAATAGTCGTTCTTTACAAGAACTCTTTGACGAGCAAGGTTTGGAATTGGGGGATGAGATTATCATCCGTCGTGAAATTCTTCAAAATGGGCGAAGTGTTAGTCGAGTGAATGGCCAGATGGTCAATCTTTCTGTCTTGCGTGCTATTGGGCAACACCTTGTGGATATCCATGGTCAACATGACCAAGAAGAGTTAATGCGTCCGCAACTTCATATCCAAATGTTGGATGAATTTGGTGATGCAGCATTTTTTGAGTTGAAACAAGCCTATCAGACAAGTTTTGATGCCTATCGCAAAATGCGTAAACAAGTTCTTGAAGTCAAGAAAAATCAGCAGGAACACAAGTCTCGCATTGAGATGTTGGAATTTCAAATGGCAGAGATTGAGGCGGTAAATTTGCAAGCTGGGGAAGATGTTAGTCTCAATAAAGAACGAGACAAACTCCTCAACCATAAAAATATAGCAGATACCTTGACAAATGCCTACACTATGTTGGATAATGAGGAATTCTCCAGCCTAGCAAATGTCCGTTCCGCTATGAATGACATGGAAAGTATCGAAGAATACGATCCTGAATACCGTGAAATTTCAAGTTCTCTATCAGAAACCTACTATGTTCTAGAAGATATTACCAAGCGTTTGGAAGATATCATAGAAGATCTAGATTTTGATGGCAATCGCCTGATGCAGGTTGAAAATCGCTTAGATTTGCTCAATACAATCACACGTAAGTATGGGGGGACTGTAGACGAGGTCTTGCTTTACTTTGCTAAGATTACGGAAGAGTACAATCTCTTGACAGGAAATAACCTTTCCTCCGAAGACATGGAAGTAGAGCTTAAGAAATTGGAAGTCAATCTTGTTGCGTTGGCAAATCAGCTAGCTTCAGCCCGCCATGACTTGGCCCAGCAGCTAGAAGCAGAGATAAAACAAGAACTGCAAGATCTTTATATGGAGAAGGCTCAATTTCAAGTTCGCTTTAGCAAGGGCAAATTTAGTCGTGAGGGGAATGAAACGGTCGAGTTTTACATTTCTACCAACCCAGGTGAAGACTTTAAACCTTTGGTTAAGGTGGCATCTGGTGGGGAATTGTCTCGTCTCATGCTAGCCATCAAGTCTGCCTTTTCTCGTAAGGAAGGTAAGACCAGTATTGTCTTTGATGAGGTGGATACGGGAGTTTCAGGTCGTGTTGCTCAAGCTATTGCTCAGAAGATTCACAAGATTGGCCAACATGGTCAGGTTTTAGCTATTTCTCACCTACCACAAGTAATTGCGATTGCGGATTATCAATTCTTTATTGAAAAGATTAGTGACGAACATTCAACTGTTTCGACAGTTCGTCTCTTGACTTTAGAAGAACGAGTAGAGGAAGTTGCTAAGATGTTAGCAGGAGAGAATGTAACAGAAGCAGCCCTTACCCAAGCGAAAGAATTATTGCAAACGAGGGAGAAATAAATGACAGACTATTATGTAATTGGAGATGTCCATGGAAAAGCAGGTATGCTGGAAGACTTGCTCAAAACATGGGATGGTCGCACCCAGTTGCTTTTTCTAGGGGATTTGATTGACCGAGGTGAAGATAGTCGCCGTGTTCTAGAAATGGTCAAGGACCTGGTGGACAATCAAGGGGCTATCTGTCTATCAGGAAACCATGAGTATATGTTTTTGACTTGGTTGGACAATCCTGAAGAAAGCTATGACCACTATCGTCGAAATGGTGGTGATACAACTATTAACTCTATCCTAGGTCGTCCCTTGGATGCACCTGTGGATGCAGTTGAAGACGCTAAACGCGTCGAGACGGAAGCAGCAGATTTAGTCGAATTTATTCGTCAGATGCCTTTTGTTGTTGAGACAGACAAGTATATCTTTGTACATGCTGGTATTGATTTGACCTTGGATGATTGGCATGAAACGACTGATTACAAGAAAGTCTGGCTCAGAAAACCATTCCACGAAGCCGAAAATCATACTGGGAAAATGATTGTCTTTGGGCATACACCAGTCTATGGTCTACTAGATCAGAAACCAGGTACTGCTGACCTTTGGGTGACAGAGGATGGTAAGATTGGCATGGATGGAGGAGCTGTCTATGGTGGTGTCCTTCATGGAATCATCTTTACAGACCAAGGAATGACCGAACACCACTTTATCGAAAATGATGGCTTTATTGCCGAAGATTAGTACTCCTAGCAGGGTATGGTCTTGTCAAAATGTTAAAAACAATTTATAATAAATAGATACCCTGAAAGGAAGAGAATCATGAATTTAGAAGAATTGAAAAAACGACAGGAGAAGATCCGGAACTTCTCTATTATCGCCCATATTGACCACGGGAAGTCTACTTTGGCAGACCGCATTTTGGAAAAGACGGAGACGGTTTCTAGTCGTGAAATGCAAGCCCAGCTTCTGGATAGTATGGATCTTGAGCGTGAACGTGGGATTACCATCAAACTCAATGCCATTGAGCTCAATTACACTGCAAAAGATGGAGAGACCTATATTTTTCACTTGATAGACACACCTGGGCATGTGGACTTTACCTATGAAGTGTCGCGTTCGCTAGCAGCCTGTGAGGGAGCTATTCTGGTGGTCGATGCAGCCCAAGGGATTGAGGCTCAAACTCTTGCCAACGTTTATCTAGCCTTGGACAATGATTTGGAAATTCTTCCTGTTATTAACAAGATTGACCTACCAGCAGCTGATCCTGAGCGCGTTCGTACGGAGATTGAAGATGTCATTGGACTGGATGCCAGTGAAGCAGTCTTAGCTTCTGCCAAAGCTGGTATTGGTATCGAAGAGATTCTTGAGCAAATCGTGGAAAAAGTGCCAGCACCAACAGGTGATGTAACGGCGCCACTTAAGGCATTGATTTTCGACTCTGTTTACGATGCCTACCGCGGGGTTATCCTCCAGGTTCGTGTCATGGATGGAGTAGTCAAACCTGGCGATAAGATTCAGCTTATGAGTAATGGCAAGACCTTTGATGTGACGGAAGTCGGAATTTTCACACCGAAAGCTGTAGGGCGTGATTTCCTAGCCACAGGTGACGTTGGTTATATTGCGGCTTCTATCAAGACGGTTCAAAATACTCGTGTCGGTGATACAGTGACCCTAGCAAGCAATCCTGCCACAGAGCCTCTAGATGGCTACAAGCAAATGAACCCTATGGTCTTTGCAGGACTTTACCCAATCGAGTCAAACAAGTACAATGACCTTCGTGAAGCCCTTGAGAAACTGCAGCTCAACGATGCTAGCTTGCAGTTTGAACCAGAAACATCTCAGGCTCTTGGATTTGGTTTCCGTTGTGGATTCCTTGGACTCCTCCATATGGATGTTATCCAAGAGCGTTTAGAGCGTGAGTTTAACATTGACCTCATTATGACAGCTCCTTCTGTTATCTACAAGGTTAACCAAACTGACGGTGAGTCTATGGATGTGTCAAATCCATCAGAATTCCCAGACCCAACTAAGATTGCGACCATTGAAGAACCGTATGTCAAGGCTCAGATTATGGTGCCGCAGGAGTTCGTTGGAGCAGTGATGGAACTGGCTCAACGCAAGCGTGGGGACTTTGTGACTATGGATTATATTGATGACAATCGTGTCAATGTCATCTATCAAATTCCACTTGCTGAAATTGTATTTGACTTTTTTGATAAGCTCAAGTCTTCGACACGTGGTTATGCAAGCTTTGACTACGAATTGTCAGAGTACCGTCCATCTAAGCTGGTCAAAATGGACATCCTTCTCAATGGTGATAAGGTCGATGCCCTCAGCTTTATCGTTCACAAGGATTTTGCTTACGAACGTGGGAAACTCATCGTTGATAAGCTCAAGAAAATCATCCCTCGTCAACAGTTTGAGGTGCCAATTCAGGCAGCTATTGGACACAAAATTGTGGCTCGTACGGATATCAAGGCCCTTCGTAAAAACGTACTTGCCAAGTGTTATGGTGGTGACGTTTCGCGTAAACGTAAACTCCTTGAAAAACAAAAAGCTGGTAAGAAGCGTATGAAAGCTATCGGATCAGTGGAAGTTCCACAAGAGGCTTTCCTTAGCGTCTTGAGCATGGATGAAGAATAGAAATAGAAAACTCTTGAATTTTTCTCAAGGGTTTTTTCTATTTTTGCTAAACGAAAGCTATCAAATACGAAAGTTGACTAAAATCAAAATTCAGATTATCATGTCTTCTTTTTATGATTTTTACGAATAGATAGATGAGTAGAAAAAGAAATGGAGTTGTATATGAAAATCACAAACTATGAGATTTACAAATTAAGAAAAGCAGGCTTGACCAATCAACAGATTTTAACTGTCCTTGAATATGACGAGACTGTGGAGCAGGAACTTTTGTTAGGAGATATTGCTGAAATCTCTGGTTGCCGCAATCCTGCTGTCTTTATGGAACGCTATTTCCAGATTGATGATGCGCAGTTGGAGAAGGAGTTCCAAAAAATCCCATCCTTCTCGATTCTAGACGACTGTTATCCTTGGGATCTGAGTGAGATTTATGATGCTCCAGCTCTTTTGTTTTACAAAGGGAATCTGGATTTACTGAAGTTTCCAAAGGTTGCTCTTGTGGGGAGTCGTTCTTGTTCCAGCCAAGGTGCTAAGTCGGTCCAGAAAATTATCCAAGGTTTGGAAAACGAGTTAATCGTGGTCAGTGGCTTGGCCAAAGGAATCGATACCGCTGCCCATATGGCTGCGCTCCAGAATGGAGGACGAACGATTGCTGTCATTGGAACTGGATTGGATGTCTTTTATCCACGTGCTAATAAACGCTTGCAGGACTACATTGGAAATCATCATCTAGTGCTAAGTGAGTACGGTCCAGGTGAAGAACCCTTGAAATTTCACTTTCCAGCTCGTAATCGCATCATTGCTGGCCTTTGCCGTGGTGTGATCGTTGCAGAGGCAAGGATGCGCTCTGGGAGTCTCATTACCTGTGAACGCGCCATGGAGGAAGGACGCGATGTCTTTGCTATTCCAGGGAACATTCTTGATGGCCATTCAGATGGTTGCCACCATTTGATCCAAGAAGGAGCAAAACTGGTCACAAGTGGTCAAGATGTGTTGGCAGAGTTTGAATTTTAAGGAGAAATTGTTCATTCAGATAAACTTTTCTTCTATATATAGGAGTTAAGTCTTGACAGCTATAGAAAAATGGTTTACACTTTATAAAGTTTATTACTTTGAAAAGGTGTGATAGTGTGGCTACGGCAACAAAGAAGAAAAAATCAACAGTTAAAAAAAATCTAGTCATCGTGGAGTCGCCTGCTAAGGCGAAAACGATTGAGAAATATCTAGGACGAAATTACAAGGTTCTAGCCAGTGTTGGACATATCCGAGATTTGAAAAAATCCAGTATGTCTGTTGATATTGAAAACAATTATGAACCACAGTATATCAATATCCGTGGAAAAGGCCCTCTCATTAATGACTTGAAAAAAGAAGCTAAAAAGGCCAATAAAGTCTTTCTGGCGAGTGACCCGGACCGTGAAGGAGAAGCAATTTCCTGGCATTTGGCTCATATCCTTGATTTGGATGAGAATGATGCCAATCGTGTGGTCTTTAATGAAATCACCAAAGACGCAGTAAAAAATGCTTTTAAAGAACCTCGCAAGATTGATATGGACTTGGTCGATGCCCAACAAGCTCGTCGTGTCTTGGACCGCTTGGTAGGCTATTCGATTTCGCCAATTTTGTGGAAAAAGGTCAAGAAGGGCTTATCAGCAGGACGCGTGCAGTCTGTTGCCCTTAAGCTCATCATTGACCGTGAAAATGAAATCAATGCCTTCCAACCAGAAGAATACTGGACAATTGATGGTGTCTTTAAGAAGGGAACCAAGCAATTTCAAGCTTCTTTCTATGGTATGAATGGCAAAAAGATGAAATTGACCACCAATGAAGAGGTCAAAGAAGTCTTGTCCCATCTAACGAGTAAAGATTTTACAGTGGATCAGGTAGATAAGAAGGAGCGCAAACGTAATGCGCCCCTACCTTATACGACCTCAACCATGCAGATGGATGCTGCCAACAAAATCAATTTCCGTACTCGTAAGACCATGATGGTTGCCCAACAGCTCTATGAAGGAATCAATATCGGATCAGGTGTGCAAGGTTTGATTACCTATATGCGTACAGACTCGACTCGTATCAGTCCTGTGGCTCAGAATGAAGCGGCAAGCTACATTAACGACCGTTTTGGTAGCAAGTATTCCAAGCATGGTAGCAAGGTCAAGAATGCCTCAGGAGCTCAAGATGCTCACGAAGCCATTCGTCCATCTAGTGTCTTTAACACACCTGAAAGCATCGCTAAGTACTTGGACAAAGACCAGCTCAAACTTTATACCCTTATCTGGAACCGTTTTGTGGCAAGCCAGATGACAGGAGCTATCTTTGATACCATGGCTGTTAAGCTTTCTCAAAATGGGGTTCAGTTTGCGGCAAATGGAAGTCAAGTTAAGTTTGATGGGTATCTTGCTATCTACAATGACTCTGACAAAAATAAGATGTTGCCAGATATGGCAGTTGGAGATGTGGTAAAGCAAGTTAATAGCAAGCCAGAACAGCATTTCACCCAACCGCCTGCTCGCTATTCGGAAGCGACACTGATCAAGACCTTGGAAGAAAATGGTGTTGGACGTCCTTCAACCTACGCTCCAACCATTGAAACCATCCAGAAACGCTATTATGTTCGTCTGGCAGCCAAACGCTTTGAACCGACAGAATTAGGAGAAATTGTCAATAAACTTATTGTTGAATATTTTCCTGACATCGTAAACGTGACCTTCACAGCTGAGATGGAAGGCAAACTGGATGATGTTGAAGTTGGAAAAGAACAGTGGCAACGTGTTATTGACGAATTTTACAAGCCATTCTCCAAAGATGTAGCCAAGGCTGAAGCTGAAATGGAAAAAATTCAGATCAAGGATGAGCCAGCTGGATTTGACTGTGAGGTTTGTGGCAGTCCAATGGTGATTAAGCTAGGCCGTTTTGGTAAATTCTATGCTTGTAGCAATTTCCCAGACTGTCGTCATACACAAGCGATTGTTAAGGAGATTGGAGTCGAGTGTCCAAGCTGTCATCAAGGACAAATCATCGAACGCAAAACCAAACGCAATCGTATCTTCTATGGTTGCAATCGCTACCCAGAATGTGAATTTACTTCCTGGGATAAACCAGTTGGACGTGATTGTCCAAAATGTGGTCACTTCCTTATGGAGAAGAAAGTCCGTGGTGGTGGTAAACAGATTGTGTGTAGTAATGGCGACTACGAAGAAGAGAAAATTAAATAAAACGAAGTGTCCTGAAAATAAATTTCAGGCTCTTTTTACTTGAAGCTTGACAAATTTCCTCACTTTGTGGGAAACTAGTAGAAGATTATTTCAATTAGGAGAAGACATGCGTATTATTTACCTAAGTATTGGTTTTATTTCTTTAGCCTTGGCTCTTGTTGGGGTTGTCTTGCCCCTCTTGCCAACAACGCCCTTTCTTTTGTTAGCTATCGCTTGCTTTTCAAAATCTTCTAAGCGTTTTGAAGACTGGCTTTATCATACAAAGCTTTATCAGACCTATGTAGCTGACTTTCGGGAAACCAAGTCAATAGCGCGTGAACGCAAGAAAAAAATCATCGTATCCATCTATATCTTGATGGGGATTTCTATTTATTTTGCCCCTCTTTTGCCAGTCAAAATTGGTCTGGGAGCCTTGACTATCTTTATCACCTACTATCTCTTTAAAGTCATTCCTGACAAAGAATAGATAAAAATAGTAGTTATTTGCCTTGATAAAAATGAAAGCATATTTAAATAATATGATATAATAAATTAAAAGTAATCTTCAAGGAGAATCAAATGATTTACGAATTTTGTGCTGAAAATGTGACCTTGCTTGAAAAAGCTATGCAAGCTGGAGCTCGTCGAATCGAACTCTGTGATAATTTAGCCGTTGGCGGGACAACAACAAGCTATGGAGTAACCAAGGCAGCTGTTGAATTAGCAGCTAACTACGATACGACCATTATGACCATGATTCGTCCACGTGGTGGCGATTTTGTCTATACTGATCTTGAAATTGCCATCATGCTAGAAGACATTCGTTTAACTGCTCAAGCAGGTAGCCAAGGGGTCGTTTTTGGTGCTTTAACTGCTGATAAGAAGTTGGACAAGGTTAATCTAGAGAAGTTAATTGCCGCATCAAAAGGAATGGAAATTGTCTTCCACATGGCCTTTGATGAATTGAGCGAAGAAGACCAGTTGGAAGCTATTGACTGGCTCAGCCAAGCTGGTGTCACTCGTATCTTGACTCGTGCTGGTGTGTCTGGTGACTCGCTAGAAAAACGTTTTGCCCACTATCACAGAATTTTGGAACATGCAAAAGGTAAAATTGAAATCTTACCAGGTGGGGGGATTGACTTGGACAACCGTCAAACCTTTATCGACCAACTGGGCGTGACACAATTGCATGGTACTAAGGTTGTCTTTTAAAAAATAGAAAGGAACTGCTAGCTTTGGGTAGCAGTTTTCACTTATGTTTGAAATTTTTAAATCCTATCAGTTTAATCAAGAAAAAGCCAGTGCCTACGGTTTTATAGAAAATGAGGGAGTCTGGACCTACAGTTTCCAGATCTTGGATGGCGACTTTGTCATGACTGTGTCCATCACAACGGATAATGTGAGCTTTCAAGTTTTTGATCAGGAGACTGGTGACCTTTATCCTCAAGTCCATATGGAAAGCATGAGTGGAACTTTTGTTGGAAGTGTCCGTGAGGCTTGTTTGGAGATTCTCTATCAGATTCGGAAGGCTTGTTTTGACGTGCAGGATTTTATCTGTCCTCAGACTAAGCGCATCATGGCTCAAGTTCAAGAAAAGTATGGTGATCAGTTGGAATATCTGTGGGAGAAATCTCCTGATACAGCGGTATTACGTCATGAAGACAGTCAAAAGTGGTATGCTGTTTTAATGAGAATTCCTTGGGATAGGCTAGATAAGGGGAGAGAAGGGCTAGTGGAAGCAGTCAACCTCAAACATGACCAAGTAGCTGACTTGCTTTCACAAAAGGGTATTTACCCTGCCTTTCATATGAACAAACGCTACTGGATTAGTCTTGCTCTTGATGATAGTTTATCGGATAACGAAGTTCTAGATTTGCTAGAAATCAGTTGGAATTTGACATTGAAAAAGTAAGGAAATTCCCTTGTGTTTTTAAATACTTTCAATTAGCAAAATATTCTTTACTGAAGAAATTTTCAGAAAATATTGGATTTTTTCTTGACAAGAGATTTTTCCTATGCTAAAATACTAAACAAGATATCAAACGAAGGAGAAAGTCAAACATGAAAACAGCTAAGTTTAATCAATTTGCTTTGTTGTTGAGGTACTCGGGCTAGTGCAAAAGCATTAGTCCTGTTTGGCTTACCAAGCGGGAGTAAATCAACATCTCGCTTGGGTTTCCGAGCGAGATGTTTTTTCTATACTGAAATTTTGAAGGGGGAATTCTCATGCGTATAGTTGAGTTTTTAGATACCAGTCTCCGTGATGGTGAGCAGACACCAGGCGTTAACTTTTCAATCAAGGAAAAGGTCGCCATTGCAAGACAGCTGGAGAAATGGGGGATTTCGGCTATCGAAGCTGGTTTTCCAGCGGCGAGTCCAGATTCATTTAAAGCAGTTCAGGAGATTGCCAAGGTCTTGAAGAAAACAGCGGTGACAGGTTTGGCACGTTCGGTCAAGTCTGATATAGATGCTTGTTATGAGGCGCTCAAGGATGCCAAGTATCCTCAGGTTCACGTCTTTATCGCGACTAGTCCGATTCACCGTAAGTATAAGCTCAATAAGAGCAAGGAAGAGATTTTGGAAGCAATCAGTGAACATGTTTCTTATGCTCGTTCTAAGTTTGAAATTGTCGAATTTTCTCCAGAGGATGCAACCAGAACAGAATTGGATTTCCTCTTGCAAGTTGTTCAGACAGCTGTGGATGCAGGTGCGACCTACATCAATATCCCTGACACGGTTGGATTTACGACGCCAGAGGAATATGGTGCCATTTTCAAATACTTAATTGAGAATGTCAAGACCGATCGTCAGATTATCTATTCGCCTCACTGTCATGATGACCTCGGTATGGCTGTAGCTAATAGCCTTGCTGCTGTTAAGAATGGAGCAGGACGAGTCGAAGGAACCATCAATGGTATCGGGGAACGGGCAGGCAATGCAGCCCTTGAAGAAATAGCAGTGGCGCTTAATATTCGCCAAGATTACTACCAAGCAGAAACCAGTATTGTCCTAAACGAAACCATCAATACGTCAGAAATGGTTTCTCGCTTCTCAGGTATTCCAGTTCCTAAAAACAAGGCGGTTGTTGGAGGAAATGCCTTTTCTCACGAGTCTGGTATTCACCAAGATGGAGTTCTTAAAAATCCTCTTACCTATGAAATCATTACACCTGAATTGGTTGGTGTCAAGTGTAACAGTCTTCCACTTGGTAAATTGTCAGGTCGCCACGCTTTTGTAGAAAAACTAAGAGATTTGGCCCTAGACTTTACTGAAGAAGACATCAAACCACTCTTTGCTAAGTTCAAGGCACTAGCGGACAAAAAGCAAGAAATCACAGATGCAGATATTCGTGCTCTGGTAGCTGGAATCATGGTTGAAAACCCAGAAGGATTCCACTTTGATGATTTACAACTTCAAACCCATGCGGATAATGACATCGAAGCGCTCGTTAGTCTAGCCAACATGGATGGTGAGAAGGTTGAGTTTAATGCGACAGGACAAGGTTCTGTTGAGGCTATCTTCAACGCTATCGATAAGTTCTTCAATCAATCCGTTCGCTTGGTGTCTTACACAATTGATGCGGTGACAGATGGGATCGATGCCCAGGCTCGGGTCTTGGTCACTGTTGAAAATAGAGATACAGAAACCATCTTTAATGCAGCAGGGCTTGATTTCGATGTACTGAAAGCTTCGGCTATTGCCTATATCAATGCCAATACCTTTGTTCAAAAAGAGAATGCTGGTGAAATGGGGCGCAGCGTTTCCTACCGAGACATGCCTAGTGTGTAAAGGAGAAGGCTATGACAAAAAAAATAGTTTCTTTAGCAGGGGATGGAATCGGTCCAGAAATTATGGAAGCTGGTTTGGAAGTTTTGGAGGCCCTAGCTGAAAAAACGGGCTTTGACTATGAGATAGATGGGCGACCTTTTGGAGGGGCAGGTATTGATGCTGAGGGGCATCCCTTACCTGATGAGACCCTCAAGGCATGTAGAGGAGCAGATGCTATTCTCCTAGCGGCTATTGGTAGTCCCCAGTATGATGGGGCAGCGATTCGGCCTGAACAAGGACTGCTGGCCCTCCGTAAGGAACTCAATCTTTATGCCAATATTCGCCCCGTAAAAATCTTTGAAAGTCTCAAGCATTTGTCACCTCTCAAACCGGAACGAATTGCTGGTGTAGACTTTGTCGTGGTACGTGAGTTGACAGGTGGGATTTACTTTGGGGATCATATCCTTGAAGAGCGAAAAGCGCGTGATATCAACGACTACAGCTACGAAGAAGTAGAGCGGATTATTCGCAAGGCTTTTGAAATTGCAAGAAATCGTAGAAAACTCGTTACTAGTATCGATAAGCAAAATGTTCTAGCGACCTCAAAACTCTGGCGCAGAGTAGCTGAGGAAGTCGCGCAGGATTTCCCAGATGTGACCTTGGAACACCAGTTGGTGGACTCAGCTGCCATGCTTATGATTACCAATCCTGCCAAGTTTGATGTCATCGTGACGGAGAATCTTTTCGGAGATATCTTATCTGATGAATCAAGTGTTCTATCTGGTACACTTGGAGTCATGCCATCAGCCAGTCATTCTGAAAAAGGTCCAAGTCTCTATGAGCCTATTCATGGTTCAGCGCCTGATATTGCAGGTCAAGGAATTGCCAACCCTATTTCCATGATTTTATCAGTAGCCATGATGTTGAGAGATAGTTTTGGACATTATGAGGATGCGGAGCGTATCGAACATGCTGTTGAGAACTGTTTGGCAGCAGGAATTTTAACGAAAGATATTGGAGGACAGGCTTCGACCAAGGAAATGACAGAAGCCATCATTGAAAGACTATGAAGATAAATGAAGGAATCACGCTAGCTCTCTTGATTTGGAATTTGCTGATTTTCTTGATTTATGGCATTGACAAATCCAAGGCAAGGAGAGGTGCTTGGCGGATCCCAGAGAAGATTCTCTTGACGATAGCACTTGTCTGTGGTGGTTTTGGTGCATGGCTAGCAGGAATGACCTTTCACCACAAGACTCGAAAATGGTATTTTAAAACGGTTTGGTTCCTTGGCATGGTAACCACACTAGTAGCCCTATATTTTATTTGGAGGTAATGGATGGCAGGAAAATCGATTTTTGATAAATTATGGGACCGCCATGTCATCACAGGAGAAGAGGGGCAGCCCCAACTCATGTATGTGGACCAGCACTATATTCATGAAGTGACCAGTCCTCAAGCTTTTCAAGGATTAAGAGATGCGGGCCGCAGATTGAGACGACCAGACTTGACATTTGGGACCTTTGACCACAATGTACCAACGGTCAACATCTATGATATTCGAGATGTCATTTCCAAGGCTCAAATTGATAAGCTTGCTGAAAATGTTGAGGAGTTTGGGATTGAACATGCGGCCCACGGTTCTGAAAAGCAGGGCATCGTTCACATGGTTGGTCCAGAAACAGGACGGACGCAACCAGGAAAATTCATCGTCTGTGGAGATAGCCACACAGCTACTCACGGAGCTTTCGGAGCTATCGCCTTTGGGATTGGGACCAGTGAGGTCGAGCATGTCTTTGCTACCCAGACACTCTGGCAAGTTAAACCTAAGAAAATGTTGGTAGAATTCACTGGTGTTCCTCAAAAAGGAGTTTATTCTAAGGATTACATTCTCGCCTTGATTGCCAAGTATGGCGTTGCCTGTGGTGTAGGATATGTGGTAGAATATCGTGGGCAAGCGATTGATGCACTGACCATGGAAGAGAGAATGACTATCTGCAATATGTCCATCGAGTTTGGTTCTAAGATGGGAATTATGAATCCAGATCAGACTACCTATGACTATCTCAAGGGACGGGAATGTGTTCCCGAAGCTTTCGAGGAGGCAGTTGCCGACTGGAAGACCCTTGTCAGTGATAGTGATGCTGTTTATGATAAGGTTATCCGGATGGATGTCTCAGACTTGGCTCCTATGGTGACCTGGGGAACCAATCCTGCTATGGGCGTCGACTTTGACAGTAGTTTTCCAGAAATTAAGGATATGAATGATGAACGAGCTTATCATTACATGAACTTGGAGCCTGGTCAAAAGCCAGCGGACATTGAACTAGGCTATATTTTTATCGGGTCTTGTACCAATGCTCGTCTCAGTGACTTACAGCTGGCTGCGCGATTTGTCAAAGGGAAGAAAATTGCTCCCAATCTAACAGCAATCGTAGTACCAGGTTCTCGTCCTGTGAAACGAGCTGCGGAGAGGTTGGGCTTGGATAAGGTTTTCCTAGATGCTGGTTTTGAGTGGCGAGACCCAGGTTGCTCTATGTGCCTAGGTATGAATCCCGACAAGGTCCCTGATGGCGTCCACTGTGCTTCAACCAGCAACCGCAATTTTGAAGACAGACAAGGCTTTGGTGCTAAGACCCATCTCTGCAGTCCAGCTATGGCAGCTGCGGCGGCTATCGCAGGGCGGTTCGTAGATGTTCGGCAAATTCCAGAGGCCCCGTAAGGAGAGGATATGGAGAAATTTACAGTTTATACGGGAACGACCGTTACTCTCATGAATGATAACATTGACACTGACCAAATACTCCCCAAGCAGTTTCTCAAGTTAATTGATAAGAAAGGCTTTGGTAAGTACCTCATGTATGCTTGGCGTTATCTGGACGATAACTACACTGAGGATCCAGACTTTGTCTTTAACCGACCTGAATATCGTAAAGCTAGTATTCTCATCTCGGGGGATAACTTTGGTGCGGGGTCTTCGAGGGAACACGCAGCTTGGGCTCTAGCTGACTATGGTTTTAAGGTCGTGATTGCAGGATCTTTCGGGGACATTCATTACAATAATGAACTCAATAATGGCATGTTGCCTATTGTTCAGCCTAGAGAGGTTAGAGAGAAACTAGCCCAACTCAAACCGATCGACCAGGTAACTGTGGACTTGGAACAACAAAAAATCATCTCACCAGTTGGAGAATTCACTTTCGAAATCGATAGCGAGTGGAAACACAAGCTCTTAAATGGTTTGGATGATATCGGAATTACTTTGCAGTATGAAGATTTGATTGCTGCTTATGAAAAACAACGACCAGCCTACTGGCAGGATTAGAAAAATAGAAAAGGAACTATAGAACTATGACAAAACACATTCAATGGAACGGAACACTTTCACAAGAAGGATATGACATTTTAAAAGGTGAGGGCGGTTGTATTGTTTGCCCTACAAAAGTTGGTTACATTATCATGACGAGCGATAAGGCAGGTCTTGAACGCAAATTTGAAGCCAAAGAGCGTAACCATAACAAACCAGGTGTTGTACTTTGTGGTAGCATGGATGAGCTTCGCGCTTTAGCACAACTCAACCCAGAAATTGAAGCCTTCTACCAAAAACATTGGGACGAAGACATTCTCCTAGGTTGTATCCTTCCTTGGAAACCAGAAGCTTTTGAAAAACTCAAAGCATATGGGGATGGTCGTGAAGAACTCATGACAGACGTTCGTGGTACTAGCTGTTTTGTCATCAAGTTTGGTAAAGCTGGTGAACAATTGGCTGCCAAGCTTTGGGAAGAAGGCAAGATGGTCTACGCCTCATCAGCCAACCCATCTGGTAAAGGAAACCGTGGTAAGGTGGAAGGTATCGGAGAACGTATCGAAGGAGCAGTGGACCTTGTCATCGAAGCAGACGACTATGTGGCATCCATCCAACCTGACAAAACGATTGAAACGCGCTACGAGCAAGGTGTAATGGTGTCTATGGTTGATAAAGATGGGAAACTCATCCCAGAACAAGGAGGAGCCCGTTCAATCTCACCAGCACCAGTCGTTATCCGTAAAGGGCTTGACATTGATAAAATCATGATGCATTTGTCAGATACCTTTAACTCATGGGACTACCGTCAGGGAGAGTATTACTAAGATAAAAAAAGAAGTCTAGTGTTAAGAGTCATTGAAGCTCCTAACGCTGGGCTTTTTTTAGAAGTTCTTTTCTTTTTCTATAGGATATGATATTCTATATATGAAATATATAGTTTTTTATTCGAACATTATTATAAAAGGAGTAAGATTGATGTTGAAAAGAAAAGTTAGTCTGGAAGATTTTTATGACTGGTACCAAGAAAATAAAATAAGATTAAGAGAAGATGCATCTAAATATAGTATTTACAATGAACAATTACGTGAAGAATTTCTTAAAGAGTGGCCACTTGATAGAATTTTAACCATGTCTATTGATGATTATGTCATTGGGAAAGGTGCTAAAAGTAATTCTTTTTGCTATGCTCTTGAGACAGGAAAGTACCAATCATTATTTATGGGGATTGGTGGAGGAGGTTCTTCAAAATTTGGTATTTATTGGAATGAGGATACCAAAAACTATAAGAATCAAGCTAATAAAATCATTCCAGAATCAGAACTAGAAGACCGATTTAACAAATTAAAATTGGATTTGTATGAGATCATCCAAGTTGGTAGAATGTTGGATTTCAATAATCCTATCTTTGACATGAAAAAGTCAAAGAATGAATTTATTAGGCGTTCTGCAGTGGTAACAAAACTACTTTGTATTTATTCTGAGAATCCTTCTTTTTTAGGAGTAAATATGAATAGTCAAAATGAATTTTGGAATAGGTTGATTCCTCAAAGTAATCAAGGAGGACCCTATCGTCAGAATCATGAGATTTGTAAACTATTTTCTAAAACCTATCCTGAACTAGAATCTTCAATTTTGGGTAGTGTTTTATTTGAATATTCAAAAGATTTTATAGACAGTGATAATAAGCAAGGAGAGAAAGAAATGTCTGAACAAAATAGTATTCATCATCCCTTGAGTAATATCTTATTACAATCCAAAAACCTCATTCTCCGTGGTGCTCCTGGTACAGGAAAAACTTATCTTGCTAAAGAAATTGCTAAAGAATTAACGGGTGGCAACGAAGACCAAATCGAATTTATACAGTTTCACCCATCTTATGACTATACGGATTTTGTGGAGGGTTTAAGACCAGTATCAAATGGGGATGGAGCTATTGAGTTTAGGCTAGAAGATGGGATCTTTAAGAAGTTTTGTCAGAAGGCTAAAGAAGCTCAGAAAACTGGAGGACAAGATAATTTTGATGAAGCTTGGGATCTTTATCTTGAATATGTAAATAGCAGAGATGAAAAAGAATATTTGACAGAATTTTCCTATCTCACAGTAAATAGTAGAAATAATTTTAATATCAATTATGAAACTAAAGCCCAAGGAACTTGCTTAACAAAATCTTATGTTTATGAACTCTATAAAGATGAAAAATATCTGAAACAGCCTTATTATCGTAATCAAGGAAAAAAAGTCCTAGAAACTTTAAAGAAAAGATTTGGTCTGAAAGATTATATTTCTCCAACAGAAATTGATACTGATAAGAAATTCGTCTTCATCATCGATGAAATCAATCGTGGTGAGATTTCTAAGATTTTTGGTGAACTCTTTTTCTCTATCGACCCTGGTTATCGTGGTGAAAAGGGGAGTGTTTCCACCCAGTATGCTAATTTACATGAGTCGGATGAGAAATTTTATATCCCTGAAAATGTCTACATCATCGGAACAATGAATGATATTGATCGTTCGGTGGACACCTTTGATTTTGCTATGCGTCGTCGTTTTCGTTTTGTTGAAGTTACTGCTGAAAGTCAACTTTATATTCTAGATGAAGAACTAGGTGAAGATGCAAAAGAAGCTAAAATTCGACTAAGGAACTTGAATGCTGCTATTGAAAACGTTCAGGAATTAAACAGTCATTATCATATCGGACCAAGTTATTTCTGTAATTTAAAAAAATTGAAATATGATTATGAATTACTTTGGTCTGATTATCTCAAACCACTTTTGGAAGATTATGTACGTGGTTCTTATGATGAAGCTGAAACTCTAGAAACATTGAAAAAAGCATTCGATCTGACAAAGAATGAGCAAAAAGATCAGGCAGTAGCTGATGACAATGAAGGCGATGAAAACGATGATGCGGATCACTGATAATCAGCATAGAATTGCTAAAGAAGGTTTTGTCGCAGAATATCCCAAACTAAGTCAAGCTCTTCTTGATAGAACACTGGATAACCTTTCTAGAGAGGATAATATCTTTATTTTTCCAAATGATTTGACTCATACTCCTGATTTAGAGAAGGACCAAAAGATTTTTGAAACTGTCAATCAGGAAATTAAGACCGGAAATGTGATTGGTTTTCTGGGGTGTGGTCAGGAAAAATTGACGATTTCCTCTCGTTTTTCTGATGAAAATAACGACCATTTTTTGCATTATCTTTTACAAAAGGTTCTTCATATCAATCTCACTAGTTTAGATGTAGCTTTGTCGCGTGAAGATAAGCTCTATCAACTTTTGATGTATCTCTTCCCCAAGTATCTACAAGCTGCAATTCGAAAAGGTCTTTATAAGGAATACCAAAGATTTTCTCATAACGACAGTCATGTAAAGGGAGTGATAGATGTAAGAAATCATCTTAAGAGAAATGCTCCTTTTATGGGAAATGTTGCCTACACAACGAGAGAGTTCACCTATGATAATCCACTCATGCAATTGATTCGGCATACGATTGAGTACATAAAGATTCAAAAAAGTTTCAGATCTTTGCTTGATAATAATCGTGAAACTATAGCTGAAATTATCCGTGTAAGTCCGTCTTATAAACTCGCTGATCGTGCTAAGATTATCAGAATGAATAAAATCAAACCCATCCGACACGCCTACTTCAGAGAGTACAGAAAGTTACAGGAGCTTTGCCTGATGATCCTAAACCAAGAAAAGCACGGTTTAGGATATCAAGAGCAAAAAATCCATGGTATTCTTTTTGATGTTGCCTGGCTTTGGGAAGAGTATGTTTACACCTTGTTGCCAAAAGGTTTTGTACATCCCAGAAATAAGGATAAGACGGATGGAATTTCAGTATTTTCTGTTGGGAAACGAAAAGTATATCCAGATTTTTATCATAAAGAGTTAAAAATAGTTCTAGATGCTAAATATAAAAAACTTGAAGATACTGAGAAAGGAATCAACCGTGAGGACTTATTCCAGCTGATTTCCTATTCTTATATTTTAAAAGCTGAGAAAGCTGGTCTTGTTTTTCCGAGCAAGGACAAGGTTGTTGATAATGAAATAGGAAAGCTAGCAGGTTATGGAGCTTTGTTGAAGAAATGGTCTATCCAAATTCCTCAGAATGCTTCATCCTACAGTGCGTTTTGTAAAATGATGGAAAGTTCCGAAGAAATTTTTAAAGCGATTATTGATGAAGAAGTGGGGAGAAAGTAATCTCTTCGCTTTTTTTGCTATTTATATAAGTAATTTCCGAACGATATAATTTGATTATTAAAAATATTTGACAAAAACTGTACTTTGGTTTATAATAAGTCAAGGAAACGTCGGAAAAAGGCGTAGGGATGCGTAAGCATAGGTAGGTCATTACAAAAGAAACGAGACATCGATATGTTAAATGAATTTCCAATTTTTGATTACGAAGATATTCAGTTGATCCCAAATAAATGTGTCATTAAAAGTCGTGCAGAAGCAGACACGAGTGTCACACTTGGAAATCACACTTTCAAACTACCTGTTGTACCAGCAAATATGCAGACGATTTTGGATGAGAACGTAGCAGAACAACTGGCTAAAGGTGGCTACTTCTACATTATGCATCGTTTTGATGAGGCTGGGCGCATTCCTTTTATCAAACGCATGCACGATCAAGGGCTTATTGCTTCCATTTCTGTCGGTGTCAAGGATTACGAGTATGACTTTGTTAGCCAGCTCAAGGCTGATGCTCCTGAGTATATCACGATTGATATTGCTCATGGTCATGCGGATAGCGTGATTTCTATGATTCAACACATCAAGAAAGAATTGCCAGATACTTTTGTCATTGCTGGGAATGTTGGAACTCCAGAAGCTGTTCGTGAATTGGAAAATGCCGGTGCGGATGCTACTAAGGTTGGAATCGGTCCTGGTAAGGTTTGTATCACCAAGGTCAAGACTGGTTTTGGTACAGGTGGCTGGCAGTTGGCAGCACTTCGCTGGTGTGCTAAAGCGGCTCGTAAACCGATCATCGCTGATGGTGGGATTCGTACTCATGGCGATATTGCTAAGTCTATCCGTTTCGGTGCCAGCATGGTCATGATTGGTTCCCTTTTTGCAGGACACATCGAAAGCCCAGGAAAGACGATTGAAGTCGACGGTGAACAGTTCAAAGAATACTATGGTTCAGCTTCTCAATATCAAAAGGGTGCTTATAAAAACGTGGAAGGAAAACGCATCTTACTTCCTGCCAAAGGACATTTGCAAGATACCCTTACTGAGATGGAGCAGGATCTGCAAAGTGCCATTTCCTATGCAGGTGGACGCAAGGTTGCTGACCTCAAGCACGTTGATTATGTGATTGTGAAAAACTCTATCTGGAATGGTGATGCATCCCACTAATGGACGCATACTCCATCCATAAAAAACTTGTTATTAGAGCAAATTTCTGTTATAATAAGACAAGTTTCCACCCTTAGTGTAATGGATATCACGTAAGATTCCGGTTCTTGAGATGGGGGTTCGATTCCCTCAGGGTGGATGCAAATAGCCTAAGAAAGCCTTATTCAAAGGCTTTTTTCTTTATTTCGCTCCAAATTTGCCCCTAAAATTGAAAAGTTTGTTCTAAAAAATGCTCAAATCCCCTCTAGTCCCGTTTTAAAGTGACTCAGGGGGCTTTTTTTGATATAATAAGAAAGACTGTTATCAGTTAGAAAGAGGTTGGTATGAAAGAATTACAAACTGTACTAAAGAAGCGTTTTGCAATCGAATTTGCAGACAAAAACTTACTGGAAACGGCTTTTACCCATACGAGTTATGCCAATGAGCACCGCCTCTTAAAAATTTCACACAATGAGCGCTTGGAATTTTTAGGAGACGCTGTTCTGCAATTATTGATTTCAGAATATCTGTATAAAAAATATCCCAAGAAACCAGAGGGAGATTTGTCTAAACTCCGTGCTATGATTGTCCGTGAGGAGAGTTTGGCTGGTTTTGCGCGTGATTGCCAGTTTGATCAGTTTATCAAGCTAGGAAAAGGAGAAGAAAAGTCTGGTGGGCGCAATCGTGACACCATTCTTGGAGATGCCTTTGAAGCCTTTTTGGGAGCATTGCTTTTGGACAAGGATGTTGCTAGAGTAAAAGAGTTCATCTATCAGGTCATGATTCCCAAGGTCGAAGCAGGTGACTTTGAAATGATTAAGGATTACAAGACACACCTGCAAGAGTTGCTCCAAGTCAATGGAGATGTAGATATTCGTTACCAGGTGACCTCTGAAACGGGACCTGCCCATGACAAGGTTTTTGATGTAGAAGTTCTGGTTGAGGGCAAGAGCATCGGAAAAGGTCAAGGCCGTTCTAAAAAATTAGCAGAACAAGAGGCCGCGAAAAATGCAGTTGAGAAAGGGCTGGATTCATGTATTTAAAGGAAATTGAGATTCAGGGATTCAAGTCCTTTGCTGACAAGACAAAGGTCGTCTTTGACCAAGGTGTGACAGCTGTCGTTGGGCCCAATGGTTCTGGGAAGTCAAATATCACAGAAAGTTTGCGATGGGCCTTGGGAGAGTCTAGTGTCAAGAGTCTTCGTGGAGGCAAGATGCCTGACGTTATCTTTGCTGGAACTGAAAGTCGCAAACCACTCAATTATGCCTCTGTTATCGTGACCTTGGACAATGAAGATGGCTTCATCAAGGATGCAGGGCAAGTCATTAAGGTAGAACGCCATATCTATCGTAGTGGAGATAGCGAGTATCGAATTGATGGCAAGAAAGTGCGCTTGCGTGATATTCATGACCTCTTCTTGGATACAGGTTTGGGACGGGATTCCTTCTCCATCATTTCCCAAGGGAAGGTTGAGGAGATTTTTAACTCCAAGCCCGAAGAACGCCGAGCTATTTTTGAAGAAGCTGCTGGGGTTTTAAAATACAAGACTCGTCGTAAAGAAACAGAAAGCAAACTGCAACAAACTCAAGACAATCTCGACCGCTTAGAGGACATTATCTACGAGTTGGACAATCAAATCAAGCCCCTTGCAAAACAAGCTGAGAATGCGCGCAAGTTTCTCGACTTGGATAGTCAACGTAAGGCTATTTACTTGGATGTACTGGTTGCCCAAATCAAGGAAAACAAGGCTGAACTAGAGCTGACAGAAGAAGAGCTAACGCAAGTTCAGGAACTTTTGACTAGCTATTACCAAAAGCGTGAAGAGTTAGAAGAGGAAAATCAAACTCTTAAAAAGAAACGTCAGGATATCCAAGCTGAAATGGCCAAGGATCAAGGAAGTTTGATGGATTTGACTAGTTTGATCAGTGACTTAGAGCGAAAACTAGCCCTGTCTAAACTGGAATCTGAGCAAGTAGCCCTCAACCAACAAGAGGCACAAGCCCGTTTGGCGACTTTGGAAGATAAGAGAAAGGCTCTAAGTAAGGAAAAGGCTGAAAAAGAAGCGAACTTAGAACAGTTAGAGGAAAGTCTAGATGAAAATAACAAGGAACTCAATCGCCTAGAAGCAGAGTTGTTGGCATTTTCTGATGATCCTGACCAGATGATCGAGCTCTTGCGTGAACGTTTTGTGGCTCTTTTACAAGAAGAAGCGGATGTCTCAAACCAGTTGACCCGTATCGAGAATGAGTTGGAAAACAGCCGTCAACTATCTCAAAAACAAGCAGATCAACTTGAGAAACTGAAAGAACAACTGGCTACAGCTAAAGAGAAGGCCAGTCAGCAAGAGGCTGAGCTTGAAACTGCCAAGGAGCAGGTTCAGAAATTATTGGCAGACTACCAAGCTAGTGCCAAGGAACAAGAGGAGCAGAAAGTTTCTTACCAAGCCCAGCAGAGCCAACTCTTTGATCGTCTAGACAGTCTCAAAAACAAGCAGGCTAGAGCCCAGAGTTTGGAAAACATCCTAAGAAATCATAGTAATTTTTATGCGGGTGTTAAGAGTGTTCTTCAAGAAAAAGACCGTCTTGCTGGGATCATTGGTGCAGTCAGTGAACATTTGACCTTTGATGTTCATTATCAAACTGCCCTAGAGATTGCGCTTGGAGCTAGCAGTCAGCATATCATCGTAGAAGATGAAAACGCGGCAACCAAGGCGATTGATTTCCTAAAACGTAACAGAGCTGGTCGTGCAACCTTTCTTCCATTGACGACGATCAAGGCACGTACGATTTCTAGTCAGAATCAAGATGCTATCGCAGCAAGTCCAGGATTTCTGGGAATGGCAGATGAGTTGGTGTCGTTTGATAAGAGACTAGAAGCCATTTTCAAGAACTTGCTAGCTACGACAGCAATTTTTGATACTGTAGAACATGCGCGTGCAGCTGCTCGTCAAGTTCGTTATCAGGTTCGCATGGTGACACTGGATGGGACAGAGTTGCGTACAGGTGGTTCCTACGCGGGGGGTGCCAATCGTCAAAATAACAGTATCTTCATCAAGCCAGAACTAGAGCAATTACAAAAAGAAATTGCTGAGGAAGAAGCTAACTTGCGGTCAGAAGAAGCGAGTTTGAAGACCTTGCAAGATGAGATGGCGGTATTGGCAGAAAGATTAGAAGCTATCAAATCTCAGGGTGAGCAAGCTCGTATTCAGGAGCAAGGCTTGTACCTTGCTTATCAACAAACCAATCAGCAGGTCGAAGAACTGGAAACGCTTTGGAAACTTCAAGAAGAGGAATTAAATCGTCTTTCTGAAGGAGATTGGCAAGCGGACAAGGAAAAATGCCAAGAGCGCCTTGCTACTATTGCTAGAGAAAAGCAAAATCTAGAAGCTGAGATTGAAGAGATTAAGTCTAACAAAAACGCTATTCAAGAACGCTATCAAAACTTGCAGGAACAAGTAGCGCAAGCGCGCTTGCTTAAGTCAGAACTGCAAGGACAAAAGCGGTATGAAGTGACTGATATTGAACGCTTAGGTAAGGAATTAGATAACCTCAATCTTGAACAAGAAGAAATCCAGCGTCTCCTCCAAGAAAAGGTTGATAATCTTGAGAAGGTTGATACGGATCTGCTAAGTCAGCAGGCGGAAGAGGTCAAAACTCAGAAAGCCAATCTTCAACAAGGTCTGATTCGCAAGCAGTTTGAATTGGATGATATCGAGGGTCAACTGGATGATATTGCCAGCCATTTGGATCAGGCTCGCCAGCAGAACGAAGAGTGGATTCGCAAGCAAACACGTGCTGAAGCCAAGAAGGAAAAGGTCAGCGAACGCTTGCGCTATCTACAAGCTCAATTAACAGACCAGTACCAGATTAGCTATAATGAGGCGCTAGAAAAGGCTCATGAACTGGAAAATCTCACCCTGGCGGAGCAAGAGGTTAAGGATTTAGAGAAGGCTATTCGCTCGCTGGGCCCTGTCAACTTAGACGCTATTGACCAGTACGAAGAAGTTCACAACCGTCTGGACTTCCTCAATAGTCAACGAGATGATATTTTGTCTGCGAAAAACCTACTCCTTGAGACCATCACAGAGATGAATGATGAGGTTAAGGAACGCTTTAAATCAACCTTTGAGGCTATTCGTGAGTCCTTTAAAGTGACCTTTAGACAGATGTTTGGCGGTGGTCAGGCAGACTTGATATTGACTGAGGGCGATCTTTTAACAGCTGGTGTGGAGATTTCTGTTCAACCACCAGGTAAGAAAATCCAATCTCTCAACCTCATGAGTGGTGGTGAAAAAGCCCTTTCTGCTCTGGCTCTGCTCTTCTCAATCATCCGAGTTAAGACTATTCCTTTCGTCATCTTGGACGAGGTAGAGGCGGCGCTGGATGAAGCTAATGTCAAACGTTTTGGGGATTATCTCAACCGCTTTGATAAGGATAGTCAGTTTATCGTCGTGACCCACCGTAAGGGAACGATGGCGGCAGCGGATTCTATCTATGGAGTTACCATGCAAGAATCAGGTGTATCTAAAATTGTTTCGGTTAAGTTAAAAGATTTGGAAGAAACAATAGACTAGTTACCAAATGATAGCATCTCTTAGGAGGTGCTATTTTTTAAAACTAAAGTGCTAAATCTTCTCTTACGGTCAGTTCAGGCGCAAAAAACGACATTTGGGATTTCCTCTTAGCGAAAAGACTTGCTCTATGATATAATAGTTTCATGATTACAACAGTACCTATTAAGAACGAAAAAGATATTGCAGTACCAGGGAAAACAGTCCTTGTACTAGGTTATTTTGATGGTATCCACAAGGGACATCAGAAACTCTTTGAAGTGGCCAGCAAGGCTTCGATGAAGGATTATCTGCCAGTTGTCGTAATGACCTTTACAGAGTCGCCAAAACTTGCCTTACAACCTTACCAACCTGAACTCATGCTTCACATCGTCAATCATGAGGAACGAGAGCACAAGATGAAGTGGCATGGAGTAGAGGCTCTATTCTTACTTGACTTTAGTAGCAAATTTGCTAGTCTAACGGGTCAAGAATTCTTTGATACCTATGTTCGAGCTTTAAAACCAGCGATTATTGTAGCAGGATTTGACTATACCTTTGGCTCAGATAAGAAAACTGCGGATGACCTGAAGGACTATTTTGATGGAGAGATCATCATTGTTCCTCCAGTTGAGGATGAAAAGGGCAAGATTAGTTCTACACGGATTCGCCAAGCTATTCTTGATGGAGATGTAAAGGAAGTCAATCATCTGCTCGGCACTCCGCTCCCATCTCGTGGAATGGTCGTTCATGGAAATGCACGAGGGCGTACTATTGGTTATCCAACAGCCAATCTGGTCCTAAGAGATCGAACCTATATGCCAGCAGATGGTGTCTATGTAGTCGATGTCGAGGTGCAACGTCAGAGATATCGTGGCATGGCGAGCGTTGGTAAAAATGTTACCTTTGATGGAGAAGAACAACGCTTTGAAGTCAATATTTTCGATTTTTCAGATGATATTTACGGTGATACCGTCATGGTCTACTGGCTGGACCGTGTCCGAGATATGGTCAAATTTGACTCCGTAGAGGAACTGGTAGACCAACTCCAGAAAGACGAAGAGATTGCTCGAAACTGGAAGGGTGGAGAGTAGAAGAGTTAAAAAAGTGAACCATATTTTGTGTTTGCTTTTTTATTTTTGAAAGAAATTTTTATAGCGAGGAACATAATTGAATCTTAATTGAAAATCTGTTAAAATAGTGATATTCATGACTTTAAAACCAAAGAAGAGAGACTAGTATGATTACAGGCGAATTAAAAAATAAAATTGATCAGCTATGGGAAATGCTGTGGACTGAAGGAAATGCAAATCCTCTAACAAATATTGAACAATTGACTTATCTTCTGTTTATGAAGGATTTGGATAGTGTTGAACTTGGACGCGAAAGCGATGCTGAGTTTCTAGGGATTTCTTATGAGGGAATTTTTCCAAAAGACAAACCTGAATACCGTTGGTCGACTTTTAAAAATATAGGAGATGCTCAGGAAGTTTATCGTTTAATGACCCAGGAGATTTTTCCATTTATTAAGAATCTTAAGGGTGATACTGACGATACAGCTTTTTCACGTTATATGCGTGAAGCCATCTTTCAAATTAATAAACCAGCTACGCTTCAAAAGGTGATTTCTATATTAGACGAATTTCCAACTAGAGGGTCAGATATAGATTTTGATAGTGACACACAGGGAATTAATGATATTGGAGATATCTATGAATATCTGCTATCAAAATTGTCAACCGCAGGTAAAAATGGACAGTTTCGTACACCTCGTCACATCATCGATATGATGGTTGAGTTGATGCAACCAACTATCAAGGATATTGTTTCAGATCCTGCTATGGGCTCTGCAGGTTTCTTAGTATCTGCTAGCCGTTACTTAAAGCGTAAGAAAGATGAATGGGAAACCAATCCAGATAATATCAAACATTTTCATAACAATATGTTTCATGGAAATGATACGGATACAACTATGCTGAGACTTGGTGCAATGAACATGATGCTGCATGGAGTGGAAAATCCACAAATTAGTTATCTTGACTCACTATCTCAAGATAATGAAGAAGCAGATAAATACACTTTAGTTCTAGCAAATCCTCCATTTAAAGGGTCACTTGACTACGATTCAACTTCAAATGATCTCCTTGCAACTGTAAAAACCAAAAAAACAGAATTACTTTTCCTTGCTCTTTTCTTGCGTACATTGAAACCAGGGGGACGTGCAGCAGTTATTGTACCTGACGGTGTCCTCTTTGGTTCTTCTAAAGCCCATAAAGGAATTCGTCAGGAAATTGTAGAGAATCATAAATTGGATGCTGTAATATCAATGCCAAGTGGCGTTTTCAAACCTTATGCTGGAGTTTCAACTGCCATTCTCATCTTTACAAAAACTGGAAATGGTGGAACGGATAAGGTCTGGTTTTACGATATGAAAGCAGATGGTTTAAGTTTGGATGATAAACGACAACCGATCAGTGATAATGATATTCCAGATATTATCGAACGTTTCCATCAACTCGACAACGAAGCAGAACGTAAGAGAACGGACCAGTCTTTCTTTGTTCCAGTCGATGAGATAAAGGATAATGATTATGATTTATCGATCAATAAATACAAAGAAATTGAGTATGAAAAAGTTGAGTATGAACCAACAGAAGTCATCTTAAAGAAAATTAATGATCTAGAAAAAGAAATTCAAGCTGGATTAGCAGAGTTAGAGGAATTGCTCAAGTAGGGAGATACAGGTATGAAAAAAGTGAAGTTGGGGGAAGTTTGTGAGATTTTATCTGGTTACGCTTTTAAATCATCACAATTTAACGATAAAAAAATCGGTCTCCCCTTAATACGAATTCGAGATGTAGAAAGAGGTTTTTCTGATACCTACTTTGAAGGAGATTTTCCAGAAGAATATCTTATTCATAGGGGAGATTTATTGATTACAATGGATGGTAGTTTTATAATGAAAAAATGGGAAGGAGATTTGGCACTACTTAATCAACGTGTTTGTAAGTTAAGAATAACTGATGAAAATGTGGATGAAGGTTATCTTTCTTGGATAATACCTAAATTTTTGAAAGAAATTGAAGACAAGACTCCTTTTGTAACGGTAAAACATCTTTCAGTTGCTAAAATTAAAAATATCTCGTTTTTCTTGCCTGATATACAAGAACAGAAGATAATATCAAAGAAACTGGATACTATAAGGCAGATTTATAATTTTCGTAAAAAACAGTCAGAGAAATATAACGAGCTCGTCAAATCCCGATTTAACGAGATGTTTGGGGATGATTCAAATTTTGATATTGACAGATTAAATAACTCTATAAAAGAAATGTTTATTGGTCCTTTTGGCAGTTCATTAAAAAATGAGTATTTTGTTCAAAAAGAAAAATCATACTGTATGGTTTATGAGCAAAAACACGCGATTAAAAAGACAATGAATTTGGAAACTAGGTATGTAGATGAAAAAAAATATAAGGAATTAAAGAGATTTTCGATTTATGGTGGAGATATTATAGTTAGTTGTAGAGGAACAATTGGGGAAATTTTTCAAGTACCAAATGATGCCCCTCTAGGTATAATGCACCCATCTATTATGAAAATTCGGTTAGATAATTCTAAGTATATTCCAGTGTTCTTTACATTTATGTTAAGTGAGTATATGAAAGTACAAAAGAATAATTCACAAGGCAGTGGTGTTAAAATGGCGATTACTGCATCTGAGCTTGGAAAGATAGAATTCCCCCTCCCCCCTCTTTCCCTCCAAAACGAATTCGCAGACTTTGTAGCTCAGGTCGACAAATCACAATTGGCAATTCAAAAATCTCTGGAAGAATTGGAAACCTTGAAAAAATCACTTATGCAGGAGTATTTTGGTTAAGATTTGAGATAGCAGTTTACACTATCGTTGTAATTACCGTAATTATTTGTTATAATACTTCAAAGGAGGAAATCAGATGGTAGTAAAAACAAGAAAACAAGGAAATTCAATCACCATTACGATTCCAAGTGAATTTAATATTCCAAGTGGTGTTAAATACGAAGCGAAATTGTTACCAAGTGGTGAGATTATCTTTACTCCTGAAGAATTGGGGCAGCAGGTTTCTTATGTATCTGATGATGCCTTTGACTTAAATTTAGATAAAATATTTGACGAATACGACGATGTTTTCAAAGCTTTGGTGGAAAAATGACAATCTATCTGACAGAAAAGCAAATTGAAAAAATAAATGCTTTAGCAATTCAACGGTATTCTCCAAATGAGAAAATTCAAACAGTTAGTTCTTCTGCCTTAAATATGATTGTGAACTTACCAGAACAATTTGTCTTTGGGAAGTCTCTTTATCCAACAATTTTTGATAAAGCAACGATACTATTTGTCCAATTGATAAAGAAGCATGTTTTTGCTAATGCTAATAAAAGAACTGCTTTCTTCGTTTTGGTCAAATTTTTACAATTAAACGGCTATCGTTTTTCTGTAACGGTAGAAGAAGCAGTAAAAATGTGTGTAACCATCGCAGTAGAAGCTTTAACTGATGAAAAAATGACAAGCTACTCCAAATGGGTTTCTGAACATTCTGTTAGAGAAAAGGTCAAAAAGTAACCTAGTATGCTGGATTTGAATGAGCACAAGAAAATAAATGAACAGACAATATTAGAATTCTGTAATGCAGAAACTGATATTGTCTCTTTTTATTGATGAATAAGAAAGTGAGAAATTATGGAATCAAAAGTTACAATTATCATGCAAGAAATGTTACCTCTTTTAAATAATGAACAATTACTAGCGTTGAGAGAGAGTTTAGAACATCATCTAGTAGACGGAAAAAAGCAGCAGAAGTATTCGAATAATAACCTGTTGCAACTATTTATTACCGCCAAGCAGGTAGAGGGCTGTAGCTCAAAAACAATTCGTTATTACCAGAGGACGATTGAAAACTTGTTTAATGCTATTAAAGAGTCTGTGACACAACTCACAACAGATGATTTAAGGAGTTATTTAGCAAATTACCAGTCTGAAAAGGACTGTAGTAAGGCGAATTTGGACAATATTCGGCGTATATTGTCCTCTTTTTTTGCTTGGCTTGAGCAAGAGGAATATATCATCAAGAATCCTATTCGAAGGATTAAAAAAATTAAGACAGAACAAAATGTGAAAGAAACTTATACGGATGAACATCTCGAAATTATGAGAGATAATTGTGAAAATTTAAGAGATTTGGCAATGATTGACCTACTAGCATCAACAGGTATGCGTGTAGGAGAACTGGTCCAGTTGAATCGTTCTGATATTGATTTTGAAAACAGAGAGTGCGTTGTTTTTGGAAAAGGTAAAAAGGAAAGACCCGTATATTTTGATGCTCGTACGAAAATTCATTTAAGAAACTATCTCAATTATAGAAAAGATAGTCATCCAGCTCTTTTTGTAACGCTACTTGGAAAAGCCCAGAGACTTGGAATTGCTGGTGTCGAGATTCGATTGAGAAAATTAGGACAAAAACTTGGAATACAAAAGGTTCATCCACATAAATTCAGAAGAACCCTAGCGACTAAGGCTATTGATAAAGGAATGCCTATTGAACAAGTCCAAAAACTACTTGGTCACAGCAAAATTGATACAACCCTGGCCTATGCCATGGTAAACCAAAGCAACGTTAAACATTCGCATCAAAAATTCATCTCTTAACTGCAAATCCCGATATTTCGAGGAGGTGGTTGCATGAAGAAAGTGAAGTTAGGGGAAATTTGTGAGATAGTTACAGGCTCAACTCCAAAGAGTAGTAATCCAAATTATTGGAATGGAGAATACAAATGGATTACTCCTGCAGAAATTAGTGATGATGATTTTATCGTTTTTGACACACAACGAAAAATTACGAAGTTAGGAATTGAAAAAACGGGATTGAAATCATTTCCTAAGGGAACGGTTTTGCTATCATCTCGTGCTCCGATAGGTAAAGTTGCTATTTCAGGATGTGAGATGTATTGTAATCAAGGTTTTAAAAATTTTATCTGCTCAAATAAAATCAACAATGAATATTTGTATTATTTTTTAAAATCAAGAAAAAATTATTTGAATATTTTGGGAAGAGGAGCAACATTCAAGGAAATATCTAAAAGTATTGCATATGATATTGAGATTTTTTTGCCAACGTATGATATACAGAGGAAACAAGTTAAAGTTCTTAAAAAAATTGATAAACTTATTTATACTAGAAAAGAACAGTTGATTGAGTTTGAACATCTTGTAAAATCCCGATTTAACGAGATGTTTGGGGATTTTTATACTACATTATTCCCCAAATATAAAATAGGTGAAAAATTTGAACTTTCTAGTGGAAGTACACCATCAAGAGATAATAAATTATATTGGGATAGCGGAACGATTAATTGGGTAAAAACAACTGAGGTAATAAATAAAGAAATTACGGAAACTGAGGAAAAAATCACAAAATTTGCCTTAGAGAATACATCTCTTAAACTTTTTCCAGTTAATACAATATTAATTGCTATGTATGGTCAAGGACAAACAAGAGGAAGAAGTGCAATCCTCAAAGTTGAATCTACTAGCAACCAAGCATGTGGTGCTATATTTCCAAATGAAATAGACAATCCAGTTTTTATTTGGCATCAATTAATGCTAAGGTATAGCGAATTACGAGAACTTGGACGAGGAGGAAATCAACCTAATTTAAACGGTCAACTGATTAAAAATTTTGAACTGATTCTCCCCCCTCTTTCCCTCCAAAACGAATTCGCAGACTTTGTAGCTCAGGTTGACAAATCACAATTTGCTTGTGGGATAGTTATAAAACTGTGGAGAAATAGCTTGAAATCTAGTATAATATAGCTATCTATTTATTCAAAGTGAGAGAAAAATGGGAAATTTTGATTTTCTTTTAAACAACGAAGAGTATGAATCTTTTTCAAAGCCTTGTATAGAAGCTGAGAATATGATCGCGACATCTACTGTAGCTACTGCTTTTATGGCACGCCGTGCTTTGGAGCAGGCTGTTCATTGGATATATAGTCACGATTCATATTTAGAAGCTCCCTATCGTGCCACCTTATCTTCTTTGGTATGGGATGATGATTTTAGAGAGATTGTGGATCCTGAGCTCCATAGGCAGATTGTTCTTTTAATTCGATGGGGAAATCATGCTGCACATGGTGGAGAAATTAAGGAACGAGAAGCGATTTTGGCTTTGCATCATTTGTATCAATTTGTCAATTTTATTGATTATTGCTACAGTAACGAGTTTGTGGAGCGTTATTTCGACGAGCAGTTATTGCCACTTTCAGCAAACATCAAGTTTCGAGAAACGCCACAATCTATGGCGAAATTACAAAACAGTTTGCCAGATCTTCCTGATTTCGATGAACAGATGGCTAGTCAGTCCTTAACTATTCAAGAGACTTATACTGAAAAACGTGAAACAGCAGCTCTGCGGCAAGATGTACCTTTCCATATCGATCTACTATCTGAAGCAGAGACAAGAAAACTCTTTATTGATATTGATCTCCGTTTAGCAGGTTGGACATTTGAGGAAAACTGTCGTGTTGAGGTAGCCGTTCATGGTTTGAAGCATGGTACAGGAACTGGATACTGTGACTATGTCCTTTATGGCAAAAATGGGAAAGTTCTAGCAATTGTTGAGGCCAAAAAGGCATCTGTAAATCCAGAAGTAGGGGAGGTTCAGGTCAAGGAATATGCTGAAGCTCTTGAGAAACAAATCGGCTATAGGCCAATTTGCTTTATTACCAATGGTTTAAAGCACTACATACTTGATGGTGTTAATCGTCGGAAGGTTTCAGGGTTCTATTCTCAAGAAGAGTTGCAACTTTTGATGGACAGACGTCACTTGCAAAAACCACTCAAGGATATTTCTAGTAAAATTAGGGACGACATTTCTGGACGTCACTATCAGAAACATGCGATTACAAGTGTCTGTGAAACATTCTCTAATAATCGCAGACAGGCACTCTTGGTTATGGCAACTGGGTCTGGGAAAACCCGTACAGCGGTTTCCCTAGTTGATATCCTTTCGCGTCATAACTGGGTAAAAAATGTTCTTTTTTTAGCTGATAGAACTTCCCTAGTTAAGCAAGCTTATGATTCGTTTAGGAAATTACTTCCAGATCTTTCAGTTTGTAATTTCTTAGAGGATAAAGATAGTGCTCGATCTAGTCGTATGGTTTTTTCAACCTATCCGACTATGATAGGAGCGATCAGTGATCAAGAAGAAGTAAATCAACGACCCTTTACTGTTGGGCACTTTGACCTTATCATAATTGATGAATCTCACCGTTCTATTTATCAGAAATACAAATCAATTTTTGATTATTTTGATGCAAGGATTGTAGGATTAACTGCTACTCCGCGTCAAGATTTGGATAAAAACACCTATAGTTTCTTTAACTTGGAGAATGGTGTTCCAACATACGCATACGATTTGGAAGAGGCTGTAAAAGATGGTTATTTAGTAGCTTATCATTCGATTGAAACTAAGTTAAAACTACCAACGGATGGTCTACATTACGATGATTTATCCCAAGACGAAAAAGAATATTTTGATAGTCAATTTGAAGATGGTAGTTCTGAGAAAGATATTGATCCTGAGGATTTTAATACCTCTATTTTCAATAGAAAAACAGTCAAAATTGTTCTAGACGAACTAATGACAAGAGGAATTCAGACAGCTTCAGGTGACGAAATTGGTAAAACCATTATCTTTGCTAAAAACCATCGACATGCTGAATACATCAGAGATATTTTTAACGAACGCTATCCTGAAAAAGGAAGCGATTATGCTCAAGTGATTGATTATAGCATTAAGCATTATCAAACCTTAATTGATGATTTTAAAATTAAGGAGAAATACCCTCAAATTGCAATTTCTGTTGATATGTTGGATACAGGTATTGATGTACCAGAGGTTGTTAATTTAATCTTTTTCAAGAAAGTGCGTTCTAAAACTAAGTTTTGGCAGATGATTGGCCGTGGAACCCGTCTTTGTAAAGATTTATTCGGCCCTGAGCAGGATAAGGAAAATTTCTTGGTATTTGATTATGGCGATAATTTTGAATATTTCAAAGCTGATCCAAGAGAAGGAGATGGTCGTCACATTGTTTCTCTGACTCAACGTTTGTTTAACATCAAGGTGGACTTGATTCGTGAACTGCAGGAGCTTCGTTATCAAGATGATCAGTTTGCTAGAGAATACCGTCAACAACTCGTCTCAGAACTTCATGAACGTATGGTGAGCTTAAATGAGTTAGACTTTAGGGTTCGTATGGTCTTAGATACAGTTTATACTTACAGAAAGTTGGAAAATTGGCAAAATCTAACGACCGTCACAAGTGAAACAATCCAGAAAGATCTTTCGCCGATTCTATTTGAAGAAAATAAAGAAGACGAGATGGCGAGACGATTTGATTTATGGCTGTTTCAGATACAGTTAGGACAACTGTTGGCTAAGCCAGCAACTGTCCATATATCTCAAGTTATGAAAACAGCTAAAGCCCTTGCTAGGGTTGGCAATATACCACAAGTTTTTGCACAGGCTGAAATTATCAGGAAAGTACAAGAACCTGAATTTTGGGAAGAAGTTAGTTTATCCGAGTTGGAAAAAATACGCCTTGCGCTTCGAGATTTACTACAGTTTCTGGATAAACCGGAACGCACTGTATATTATGTCAATTTTGATGATCACATTCTTTCCACTGTCCATGATACTAAGCCATATTTACAAGTCAATGACCTGCGATCTTATAATGAAAAAGTTGAACATTATTTGAAAACTCATCTAGATGATGAAGCAATTTCTAAGTTATACCATAATGAAAAATTGACCTCTCAAGATTTACTTGCACTTGAAACATTGCTATGGGAAAAATTAGGTAGCAAGTCAGATTACCAACAACATTATGAAAATAAGGCAATTCCTAGATTGGTTCGTGAGATTATTGGTTTAGATAGAGAGGCTGCTAATCAAGTTTTTTCTAAATTTTTATCGGATGAGAGTCTCAATGCCAAGCAGATTTCTTTTGTGAAATTGATTGTAGATTACATTGTAGAGAATGGTTGCTTGGAGACCAAAGTTTTAACACAAGAGCCGTTTAAATCGTATGGTTCAGTTCAACTACTCTTTCAACACCAACTCCCTATACTTCGTAATATTGTCCAAACAATTGAACTCATTAATGATCGAGCTGGAGAAGCAGCATAAATAATAAGAGGTTATAAATGCTAACGCAAGAAGAAATGAATGTTCTGGTACCGGAAAAATTAGCAAAAATTGAGCGTGATTTCGATGTCAAAGTTTTGTGGGCTATTGAGTCTGGTAGTCGTGCTTGGGGATTTGAGCCTCCTGATAGTGACTTTGATGTGCGATTTATCTACAAACACAAGCAAGATTTTTATCTCCGTTTGAATGAACAGCGTGATGTTATCGAGCTACCAATTGACGACACTTGGGATGTGAGTGGCTGGGATTTAGACAAGACTTTAAAACTCCTTTATAAGTCAAATCCTACACTTTTTGAATGGTTACAGTCACCAATTGTTTATCAACAAACGGATTTTATCGAGCGCATGCGTCCTCTTGCCAACCAGTATTTTTCTGAGAAAAAAATGCTGTATCATTACTTGAATACTGCTAGAACTCATATGAATAAGTACCTTTCAGGAGACAAGGTCAAACCTAAAAAGTATTTCTATGCGCTGCGTCCCATTTTGGTCTGCCGTTGGATTGAAAAATACCATTCAGTTCCGCCAATTTTGTTTGATGATTTAGTGAAAGAATTGCTTCCTGATGAGATGAAAGAGCATGTATCAAGATTGCTTGATATCAAGGTAAAGGGACCTGAAGGTATGGAAATTGATCCGATTATGCCGATCCAATACTACATCATCAAAAATATCAAAGAGCTGGATGCATACGTTCAAAGTGTTCGTGAGGAAAAGAAAGACTGGAAAGCTCTAAATCAATTTTTTCTTGAAGAATTAGGCCGCGACTGAGGTTTTTTATGGGTAAATGGACATGTAAATGTGGGCAAGAAATGAATGACCACCGAGCGCCCGATCCAAATGCTTATTCAGTTTATTCGGATGAGTTGTTTGAAGAAATCATAAATAAAGCTGACGACCATAATAAAATTTCTTATGATGATATTTCTGAAGCGTCATTTTATATGTGGAAGTGCCCTGAGTGTGGCAGTTTCATGGTTTTCGGCGAAGACGGGGATGGAGATCACTTTACTTTTTATGAGCGCCAAGAAGTAGAAAAGGTAGAGCCTCTCTTTGATCCAGATCAAGAGTTAAATCTTGTTGTGGTTGAGTTTCAGGAAGGAGGGAATGGTTATACTTATATTTGTGATGACCCAAATATCCATATAGGACACGCTGTTATTGTCCCAGTCGGGAAGGAAAATACTGAAAAAAATGCTTTAGTTGTACAGAAGTATCATGCCCTACCAAAGGATATCACTTTTCCTGTTGAAAAGTTAAAACGTGTCATTCGTAGGTATTCACATTTCGACCCAATCACTTCGAAAAACGTTTTTAGAAATATAATAAAGCTGGGAAGAATTCTTGATGCTTGCTCCAAAAATGTTAAACCTGCTAATCAGCAATATTATAGTATCAAAACTCCCTTAGGCTATTTCTGGTTAGAATTAAATGGAGTTCCAATTCCAATGAAAATTACGCAGGTTCAAGTCAAAGATACAAAGTACCAAGTAGATGGTGCCCTTTATATTAAGCCTTCAGAGATTAACTGTAGAAGATTCTATGAATTGGAGTTATGTGCAGATTTTGATATTGATGCCTCGAGATGGATCGATGTTCTCTCTGATGAAAATGTTTGGGGCAATAGCTGGGAACTAAATGGTCTTCAATTTGGAATTACTGCAGGGGAGTCTCCAGAATTTGAAGACGAAGTTGTAGCGAGAAAGTATAGTCGTGTCCCACTTTATTATGACTGGCACCCTGAATTTGAAGATTATTATGGCTTCAGTTTAGCTTGGAAAAAATACGAGTCTGATAGCGATTTGTCAATTTTTTTCTATACAACGTAAGAAGCAGGAGGATATGTATGAATCAAGCATGGGATTTATTGTTTGAGGGTAAGATTAATGAGGCTAAAAAATTAGTTGAAGCTGATTTTTTATTGGAAACTTGCACAGATTTTAGTTTGTTAAATTTGATGGGGTATATTTATCTTGAAGAGCAAAAATACAACGAGTGCTTAAGTATCTATCAGCGTTACATTGACTTAGCACGAACTAAAAGCGACCCAGAAAATGAACATATAGGCTATCATCAGTTAGCCATGGTTTATCGTGAAATGAATGAATTTCAAACAGCCCTTTTCTATATCGAAAGAGAGCAAAAAGTCATTGAAGAAGCTTTTACAGAGGATACCCTCAAATCTTCTGTTAACAATTATGAGCAAGGTTATTTACGATTAAAGTTAGGAAAAGTAGCAGAAGCATTCATGTATATGGAACAGTCCTTAAAACAAGCTTTGCAAACAGATGATTTGATTGCCCAAGCTTGTGCCTATAGAGGTTTAGGAGAGATTGGTTCGATACAAAATCCTGAAGAATCACATGAAAATTTTTTACAAGCTATCGTTCTTTTTGAAAAGGCAGGCGATCAGATTGGTGCTCAAGAGGTTAGAAAATTGCTAAATAATAAAAAGTAGCCTTGTCAGGCTACTTTTTATTAAAACACGCGATATACATAAGGATTTTCTGGTTTGTCTACTTTTGTGAAACTCTCAACTTCCAGTGTTGGGAGTTTTTGTTTGAGTTCTTTATGGTATTGGAGGGTCAGGGTTCCTTTGGCAGTGATCCAGGTATTGTCAGGATACTGGCGTGAGTTACCCTTGGTCAAGAGTCCATATACACCAGAGTCTGCGATACAGTGGATAATCCCAAAGCGAAAGAGGAACTGGCTATCTGGATGGCTAGGATCGTTATAGACAAAGCCTGTAAACTCGATTTTCTTTCCTTCAAACTCCTGTGGATAGTCATAGAGAACTTCCATGACTTCCATATAGTTTTCGTCTGTAACCTGAATGGTTGGCTGGGAGAGGTATTTATCAGCTGTACTCCTCATTTCCTTTTCATAAGCAGACTTGGAAAAATAGGTACTGGTATCGGGTTTGAGGTATTGACTGGATGTACCTTCACTTGCCTGAATAGCTGTATCGATTCCCTCAGCAAGTGGGAAATGATATCCCTTAGCAGATACGGTTCTCGAGTCCAAACTTACGGTAGGAAAGGCAACTCCAATCAATAGGGGTAGTGACAGTAAAAAGAAGCTGATTCGTCTAGCTCGACGACTCTCCCAATGGCTGTGAGAGTTGACTTTCTTAATCCAGATGTAGAATTGAACCAGAGCCAATAGAAGAGAAAGGACCATAGAGATATAGACTAGATAGGAATAGTGGAGGTTTATGTAATGACTGAGCTTGCCAGATAGCTGCAGATACAGAGTCAGGGCAAAATAACCCAGTAAAATGAAAAATCGGATCATAACATCACCCCCATCATGTAAGAATAAAGCAAGACAAGCACTGTCACGATGCCCATGAATTGCCAGATGAAGCGCGCTTTTAGATAGTGTTTCATCATGAGGAGATTTTTGATATCAAGCATGGGGCCAATGACCAGAAAAGCAAGGACTGGCGCTAGACCGAAGCTGGAGAGGAAAGAAGCACCTATAAAGGCGTCCGCCTCGCTACAAAGAGAGAGGAGAAAGGATAGAAACATGAGCAAGAGAATCGCAAGGACTGGACTAGCACTGATAGAGGTCAAGATCCGAGTCGGGACATAGACTTGCACGATTGCCGCAAAGAGACAGCCAAAGACAAGGTAACGCCCCATATCGAAAAACTCATCAATAGCTTGTATAAAGACCTGAAATACTTTTCTAGCGGGACTTAAGTGTGAAAAGTCATGTTCATGGCAAGCGATAGGATTCTCTTTTTGAATGGGTTCCTTCCAGAAAAATCCTAGGAAAATCCCCAGAACAAAAGCAATCACAATAGCTCCCAGCGCTCGCAAGAAGGCAAGTTTTATTGAATTGCCAAAGGCAGAATATGTAGCGAAAAGAACGATAGGATTGATGATGGGAGCAGTCACCAGAAAAGGAACCGCTGTGTAGCTGGGCACTTTCTTTTCTAGAAAACGATTGATAATCGGAACGATACCACATTCGCAAGAAGGAAAGAGAAAGCCAATGAAGGTACCAAAAAAGATCCTCCCCCAACGATTGCGAGGGAGAAACTCATAAACTTTATCAGGTGTGATATAGACCTCAATCAATCCCGAAATGAGACTCCCAATCAAGACAAAAGGAAGGGCTTCAATCATGATGGAGAGAAAAATAGCTCCCGCTTGTAATACACTAGGAGGAAGAGATTGGAAAATCGTCATCTATTTTTTCTTCTCAACTTTTTCTTTTTTATCTTTGTCATCTGGAAAAGTGACTTGTGTTAAGTCAGGAAGTTTTGCGAATTCTTCAAACATCTTGTCCAAGTCATCCGTTTTTGTAAATTTAACAGCCATGGGCCTACCTCTTTTCTACATTCTACCTTTATTATACCATTATTTTCTTGAAAAGGGATTATTTTGATAATCAAAGAGGTAAAAAAGGGTAGGGCGAAACAAGGGCTGTTCCTTATGGTATAATAGGTATATGGATAAAAAATATGAAAAAATCTCCCAAGATTTGGGTGTAACCTTAAAGCAAATCGATACCGTTCTAAGTTTGACCGCTGAAGGAGCGACAATTCCCTTTATCGCCCGTTATCGCAAGGACATGACTGGTAGTCTGGATGAGGTAGCGATTAAGGCCATTATTGATCTGGATAAAAGTCTGACAAATCTCAACGATCGTAAAGAAGCTGTCTTAGCTAAGATTCAAGAACAAGGTAAGCTAACAAAGGAATTGGAAGAAGCTATCCTTGCAGCTGAGAAATTAGCAGATGTAGAAGAACTCTATCTTCCTTATAAGGAAAAACGTCGGACCAAGGCTACCATTGCCCGTGAAGCTGGACTCTTTCCTCTTGCTCGCTTGATTTTGCAGGATGTAGCTGACTTGGAGAAAGAAGCTGAGAAGTTTGTCTGTGAAGGATTTGCGACTGGTCAAGAAGCCTTGGCTGGTGCGGTTGATATCTTGGTCGAAGCCTTATCCGAAGATGTCAATCTACGTGCTATGACCTATCAGGAAGTGTTGAGACACTCTAAAATCACTTCGCAAGTCAAGGGTGAAAATCTCGATGAAAAACAAGTTTTTCAGATTTATTATGATTTTTCAGAGACAGTTGGCAACATGCAGGGCTATCGTACCTTGGCTCTCAACCGTGGGGAAAAATTAGGTATTTTGAAGGTTGGCTTTGAACATGCGACGGACCGTATCTTATCTTTCTTTGGTGCTCGTTTTAAAGTCAAAAATGCCTATATAGATGAAGTTGTCCAACAGTCAGTTAAGAAAAAGGTATTGCCTGCTATTGAGCGACGCATTCGGACAGAGTTGACTGAGAAAGCGGAAGAAGGGGCTATCCAACTCTTTTCTGACAATCTGCGCAATCTCCTCTTGGTTGCTCCGCTGAAAGGGCGCGTGGTTCTAGGATTTGACCCAGCCTTTCGTACAGGTGCCAAGCTAGCTGTCGTTGATGCAACAGGGAAAATGCTGACGACTCAAGTCATTTATCCAGTAAAACCAGCCTCCGATCGTCAAATCGAAGAAGCCAAGCGAGACTTAGCCGACTTGATCGGTCAGTATGGCGTGGAAATTATTGCCATCGGAAATGGAACGGCCAGTCGTGAAAGTGAAGCCTTTGTGGCGGAAGTTCTGAAAGATTTTCCAGAAGTCAGCTATGTTATCGTCAATGAAAGTGGCGCTTCTGTCTATTCTGCTAGTGAACTAGCTCGTCAGGAGTTTCCAGACTTGACCGTTGAAAAACGCTCTGCTATCTCGATCGCTCGACGTTTGCAAGATCCCCTTGCTGAATTGGTCAAAATTGATCCCAAGTCAATCGGTGTCGGTCAATACCAGCACGATGTCAGTCAGAAGAAACTGTCTGAGAGTCTGGACTTTGTCGTAGATACGGTGGTTAACCAAGTCGGTGTCAATGTCAATACAGCCAGCCCAGCTCTTCTTTCCCACGTAGCTGGACTCAATAAAACCATTTCTGAAAATATCGTCAAATACCGTGAGGAAGAAGGAAAAATCACTTCACGCGCTCAAATCAAGAAGGTTCCTCGTCTGGGTGCCAAGGCCTTTGAGCAGGCTGCTGGTTTCCTCCGTATCCCTGAAAGTAGCAATATCCTAGATAATACTGGAGTTCACCCAGAAAACTATGCTGCAGTTAAGGAACTCTTCAAACGTTTAGATATTAAAGACCTAAACGAAGAAGCCCAAAATAAGCTTAAGTCCCTTTCTGTCAAGGAAATGGCGCAAGAACTAGACCTCGGTCCAGAAACCCTTAAAGATATCACTGCCGACCTTCTCAAACCAGGTCGAGATTTCCGTGACTCTTTTGATGCTCCAGTTCTCCGTCAAGATGTACTGGACATCAAGGATCTTGTTGTCGGACAGAAGCTGGAAGGTGTGGTGCGTAATGTAGTTGACTTCGGTGCCTTCGTTGATATCGGAATTCACGAGGACGGCCTGATTCATATTTCCCATATGAGTCGTAAATTTATCAAACACCCCAGCCAAGTGGTGTCAGTGGGAGATTTGGTAACGGTCTGGGTTAAGAAAATCGATACTGAACGTGAAAAAGTTAATCTGTCGCTCCTCGCTCCAGATGAAACTGACTGAGTACGTTCAGTCTGTTTCCCTCGAAGACTTTGGTAGACCTTTCACGCACCAAGCCCAGTGGAATTCTCGTCTGCGAACGACAGGTGGACGATTTTTCCCCAAGGATGGACATTTGGATTTTAATCCCAAGGTTTATAATGAACTAGGTTTGGAAGTCTTTCGCAAAATCGTGCGCCATGAACTCTGTCACTATCATCTTTATTTTCAGAAAAAGGGTTATCGCCATAAGGACCGAGATTTTAAGGAACTGTTGAAAGAAGTGGATGGACTGCGCTTTGTACCACCTTTGAAAACACAATCTCAAAGTTCCTACCTAATCTATCAGTGCCAATCCTGCCAGCAAAGTTATCAGCGTAAGAGAAGGATTGATACCAAACGCTATCGCTGTGGCGTCTGCCGTGGCAAACTCGTCATCATAAATCGGCCTAAGGACTGATGATGATAGTTCTGATTCATGCTATACTACTTGTAAGAATACCGAAAGAGGAAACAATCATGAATACAAAATTTTATAAAATGAGACGAAATCGTATGGTGTCAGGAGTTTTAGCTGGTCTATCAGACAAGTGGAATTTTGATGTAACCCTAGTCCGCTTTCTCTTTGCCATTTTTACCGTGGCAAATTTTGGAATTGGTGTGATAATTTACATCATCCTTGCCTCTATCCTGCCAACTAAGGAAGAAATCGAAGCCGAAATGTACGGAACAGGCCCACGTAAACGCAAGGAAGCCCAAGCCATTGAAGACAATGATGGCTGGTTTTGGTGAGTCAGATTTGAAAATAGTTTATAGACACTTTCCTTATTTCTCAAAGACGTCAGAAAAAGAAGTGAATTTTAACCCTTGTATTCGCAAGGGTTTTCTTCTTGTTTCCCCATTTATGGTACAATACTTTTAGTGAAATTTCTAAATTTTTTTCTATCTTACAAAAATGTAAGATTAAAGTCTCTTTTGTAAGATTAGGTTATGGCAAGCCGTCTTTTTTTGCGATAAACTAGACTCATAAAGAACAAAGGAGCAAAACCATGAAAAGAATTTTACAAAAGAAAACAAGAAAACCAAGTCAAAAAGATATCGAGCGTGTTCAACTAGGATGCGCTATGATGCAAGCACAGTTTCAAATGATGGGATATTAAGAAGGAGAAAATCATGACACTTTTAGATGTAAAACACGTTCAAAAAATCTATAAAACACGTTTCCAAGGAAACCAAGTAGAAGCACTCAAAGACATTCACTTTACTGTAGAAAAGGGTGACTACGTTGCTATCATGGGAGAGTCTGGCTCAGGGAAGTCTACCCTACTCAACATCCTAGCTATGCTTGACAAACCAACTCGCGGGCAGGTTTACCTAAACGGAACAGACACAGCAACCATTAAAAATTCTCAGGCTTCTAGCTTCCGTCGTGAAAAGTTGGGATTTGTCTTCCAAGACTTTAACTTGCTAGATACTCTATCGGTCAAAGACAATATCTTGCTTCCTCTAGTTTTATCAAGAAGACCCATCATAGAGATGATGAAAAAATTGGTAGTGACTGCTGAAAATTTAGGCATCAACCAATTGCAAGAGAAGTATCCTTACGAGATCTCGGGTGGTCAAAAACAGCGGGTTGCAGTAGCGCGCGCCATCATCACAGAGCCTGAAATTCTTCTTGCCGATGAGCCAACAGGAGCCCTCGACTCCAAGTCATCTGCAGCTCTTCTGGATGTTTTTGATGAAATCAATGAACGTGGCCAAACTATTCTTATGGTAACCCACTCAACGGCAGCAGCCAGCAGGGCCAAGCGCGTTCTCTTTATCAAGGACGGAATCCTCTATAACCAAATCTACCGTGGAGAAAAGACAGAACGTCAAATGTTCCAGGAAATCTCTGATACCTTGACTGTTATGGCGAGCGAGGTGAATTAGTATGTTTCGATTGACCAATAAGTTAGCGGTATCGAACTTAATCAAAAACCGCAAACTCTACTATCCCTTTGCTTTAGCAGTTCTCTTAGCTGTGACCATCACTTATCTCTTTTACTCATTGACACTTAATCCTAATATTGGCAAGATTCGAGGGGGAGAGACTATCTCTATGACGCTTGCCCTCGGTATGGTGGTTGTTACCATCGCTTCTGGAATTATTGTACTTTATGCCAATAGTTTTGTCATGAAGAACCGCTCCAAGGAGCTGGGTGTATATGGTATGCTGGGTCTCGAAAAGCGCCATTTGATCAGTATGGTTTTTAAGGAGCTTCTTATTTTTGGTTCCTTAACCTTGACAGCTGGTCTCGGTCTAGGAGCTCTCTTTGATAAGCTAATCTTCGCCCTTCTTCTGAAGCTGATGAAGATGAAAGTGGAGCTCGTTTCGACTTTCCAACCAATTGTCTTTATCCTAGTTCTCATCGTCTTTGGAGCTATCTTCCTAGGTCTGATTTTTATCAATGCCTTTCGTATTGCACGCATGAATGCCCTTCAGCTCTCTCGTGAGAAGGCCAGTGGTGAGAAAAAAGGACGTTTCTTAGGTGTCCAAACCATTCTAGGTCTGATTAGTTTGGGAGCGGGTTACTATCTAGCAGTAACAGTCGAAAACCCACTTTCTGCTGTTCTGATTTTCTTCGTAGCAGTCTTGTTGGTAATTTTGGGAACTTATCTTCTCTTCAATGCAGGGATTACAGTCTTCTTACAAATCTTAAAGAAAAACAAGCGTTATTATTACAAACCCAACAACATGATTTCCGTATCCAATCTCATTTTCCGTATGAAGAAAAATGCGGTTGGTCTGGCTACGATTGCCATCCTTTCCACCATGGTCTTGGTAACCATGTCAGCAGCAACCAGTATCTTCTCAGCTTCTGAAACCTTCAAAAAATTCATGAATCCACATGATTTTGGAATTACAGGACGAAATGTTGAAAAAGAAGATTTAGATAAACTTTTGAGTCAGTATGCTAGCGATAAGGGATTAACTGTCACCAAAAAAGAAGTCTTTCGTCACAGTAGTTTTGGCATCGAGAGCCAAGATGGAACCAAGCTCCGTATCTTTACAAAGGGAAATAACTTCGTTCAACCGAAAACCATTTTCATGGTCTTTGACCAAAATGACTATGAAAACATGACTGGTCAAAAACTCTCCCTTTCAGGCAAAGAAGTCGGCTTGTTTACCAAGAATAAGGTGCTTGAAGGACAGAAAGAACTCACTCTAAATGATCAAACCTACACAGTTAAAGAAGAAATTAAAAATGATTTTATTCTGGAACATGTGCCAAATCAGTATAACATTCTCACATCGGACTACAATTATCTTGTTGTTCCTAATTTGCAGGCCTTTATTGATCAATATCCTGATTCCTCTCTCTTTGATCAACTTTATGCTGGTATGAATGTAACAGCAAGTGAGGAAGAACAGCTCAAACTCGCTGACGACTTTACAGAATACCTTGGTAACTTCAATAGAGACTTAAAAAAAGAGGGAAGCTATGTATTCGGAAGCAATTTGGCTGATAGCAGTGCGCAAATAAGCGCCCTTTATGGAGGTGTCTTCTTCATCGGTATTTTCCTTTCTATCATCTTTATGGTGGGAACTGTTCTGGTAATTTACTACAAACAAATCTCTGAAGGATACGAAGATCGCGAACGCTTTATCATTTTGCAAAAAGTCGGTCTCGATCAAAAGCAAATTAAGCAAACTATCAACAAACAGGTGCTAACTGTTTTCTTCCTTCCTTTGCTATTTGCCTTCCTACACCTTGCCTTTGCCTATCATATGCTTAGCCTCATCCTAAAAGTCATTGGTGTGCTAGATGCAACCATGATGCTGACTGTCACTCTGTCCATCTGTGCTATCTTCCTCATTGTCTATGTCTTAATCTTTATGATTACCTCAAGAAGCTATCGCAAGATTGTGCAAATGTAAAAAAAGATACCTCGATGTTTATCGAGGTATTTCTTTTATCTTAAATGCTGAAGAGTTGTCCAAATAGGTAAGTTACTGCCATGGTCAGAAGACCGATACAAAGGTTACGGATCATAGCAGTTTTCGTAGGAGCCTTGCCTAGTTTAGCACTGCTATAGCCAGTGACGAGAAGGGAAAGGGCCACGATAAAAACAGTAGCAGGAATGCGATAGTCACTTGGAAAGACAGTGATTGAAAGCATAGGCGGAAGACTACCCAGTACAAAGGCGATAAAGCTAGAAATAGCAGCATGCCAAGGATTGGTAAACTCTTCGTACTCGATTCCATACTTTTCTTCTACCAAGGCTTTGAGTGGATTTTTTAAAAAGGCCTTGTTGGTCAAGAGTTGGGCGGACGTTTCACACTCACCATTTTGAAGGTAAGCGGCATAGAGGGATTGTTTTGCAGATTCGATGTCCTTATCCAAGAGTAGTTGCTCTCTAGCGACAGCGGCTTCTTCCGTGTCTTTCTGAGTGGATACAGAGACATATTCGCCACCTGCCATAGAAAAAGCACCAGCGAGGATAGCAGCTAGTCCAGATAAAAAGATTATCCAGATATTGCTGGTCGCACTGGCAACTCCGATAACAACCCCAGCGATGGAAATAATCCCATCATTGGCACCAAGAACACCCGCGCGCAGGATATTGAGTCGTCCTGCAAAGTTTGCATCAATTTCATGTTTCATTTCTGTCATAGTCATCTCCTTTCTCTCCATTATAGAGAAAAGAGTAAGGGAATACAAACTTTTTAAACTATCTGAAAAAAGTTCTACGATTCTAATTTTTAGGCCCTTTGAAGTTTCTCTGAAAAAGTAGTGCTATCCTACTGTACTGGACCTTTTTAAACTTATCTATGGTATAATAGAAGGTAGATTTATCAATTGGAGAATGAAGGATTTTATGATTAAACTTGTAGCAACCGATATGGATGGTACCTTTCTAGATGGAGAGGGTCGGTTTGATATGAAACGCCTCAAAAACGTACTTGTTTCCTACAAGGAAAAGGGGATTTATTTTGCAGTGGCTTCAGGTCGCGGTATCTTGTCCCTGAAAAAGTTGTTTGCGGATGTGAGTGATGAAGTGATTTTTATAGCTGAAAATGGGAGCTATGTTGAGTTTCATGGTGAGGATATGTATGAGGCTACTATGTCTCGGGATTTTTACTTGAGTACTTTTGAAGCTTTAAAGAAATCACCCTATTTTGATGAAAGTAAAATGCTTTTGACTGGGAAAAAAGCTTGTTATGTTTTGGACACAGTGGATGAGACCTATCTCATGTTTAGCCGTCACTACAATGAAAATATTCAAAAAGTAGCGAGTTTGGAAGATATCACGGATGAGATTTTTAAATTCACTACTAACTTTACTGAAGAAACGATAGAAATTGGTGAGGCCTGGGTCAACGAAAATGTTCCTGGTGTGAAAGCCATGACAACTGGTTTTGAATCCATTGATATTGTCTTGGACTATGTTGATAAGGGTGTAGCTATTGTTGAGCTGGTAAAAAAACTTGGTCTGACAATGGATCAGGTTATGGCTTTTGGCGATAATCTCAATGACCTTCACATGATGCAGGTTGTTGGACACCCAATCGCTCCTGAAAATGCGCGACCAGAGATTTTAGAATTAGCAGAGACAGTGATTGGCCACCATAAGAACCAGTCAGTGATGGCTTATATGGAGGGTTTGTAATGGCAGATATTAAATTGATTGCATTGGACTTGGATGGCACCTTGCTGACAACGGATAAAAAGCTAACAGAACGTACCAAGGAAGTCCTCAAAGCTGCGCGTGATCGTGGCATTAAGGTCGTGCTGACAACAGGTCGTCCTTTGAAGGCTATGGATTTCTTTCTCCATGAGCTAGGGACTGATGGTCAGGAGGACGAGTACACCATCACCTTTAATGGTGGTCTGGTACAGAAAAATACAGGAGAGATTCTCGATAAAACCGTCTTTTCAATCGATGATGTGGCACGATTGTACGAGGAAACTGAAAAACTCGGACTTCCGTTAGATGCTATTTCAGAAGGAACAGTCTATCAAATCCAGTCTGACCAAGAAAGTCTCTATGCCAAGTTCAACCCAGCTTTGACTTTCGTAGCTGTCGCTTTTGAGGATCTATCTAGTCAGATGACGTATAATAAATGTGTGACTGCCTTTGCCCAAGAACCCTTGGATGCAGCGATTCAACAGATTTCTCCCGAATTGTTTGACCAATATGAGATCTTCAAATCGCGTGAACTCTTATTGGAATGGTCGCCAAAAAATGTCCACAAGGCAACAGGTTTAGAGAAATTAATTAAACACTTAGGAATCGACCAAAGTCAAGTCATGGCTTGTGGGGACGAGGCTAATGATCTTTCCATGATTGAGTGGGCAGGTCTGGGAGTTGCCATGCAAAATGCAGTTCCTGCGGTTAAGGAAGTTGCTAATGTCATTACCCCGATGACCAACGACGAGGAAGCCGTTGCATGGGCTATCGAAGAATACGTGCTAAAGGAGAACTAGAATATGGGATTATTTGACCGTTTATTCGGTAAAAAAGAAGAGCCGAAAATTGAAGATATTGTAAAAGAAGCACTGGAAAATCTTGATTTGTCAGAAGAGGTTGAAGAAAACCAAACGGCTGTCGAAGAAACTGCTCAGGAAGAGACAGCAAGAGACAAAGTGGAAGCAACTCTTGCTCAAGAAGAACTTCCTCAGGTCTTGACAGAAGGAGCGATTGAACCAGAAACAGTTGAGGAAACGGTTCAAGAAGAGGTTGATGAGACAGAGCAAGGCCAAGAGCCTGAAGAAGTTTTAGAAGAAGAGAGCCAAGAAACTGAGGAAGAACTAGCGTCAGAAGTAGTAGAAGAAGAACTTCCTCAGGTTGAAGAAACCGTGCAGGAAAAATATGACCGCAGTCTAAAGAAAACCCGTACGGGATTCGGAGCTCGTTTGAATGCTTTTTTTGCCAACTTCCGTTCTGTCGATGAAGAATTCTTCGAAGAATTGGAAGAACTGCTCATCTTGAGCGACGTTGGTGTGCAAGTCGCTTCAAACTTAACAGAAGAACTACGTTATGAAGCCAAACTCGAAAATGCTAAGAAGCCTGATGCGCTCCGTCGTGTCATTATCGAGAAATTGGTCGAGCTCTACGAAAAGGATGGCAACTACGATGAACAAATCCATTTCCAAGATGGCTTGACAGTCATGCTCTTTGTTGGAGTGAATGGTGTTGGGAAAACAACTTCTATTGGGAAATTAGCTCATCGCTACAAACAAGCTGGCAAGAAAGTCATGTTGGTTGCGGCAGATACCTTCCGTGCGGGAGCTGTGGCCCAGCTAGCTGAATGGGGCCGTCGTGTTGATGTTCCTGTTGTGACGGGCCCTGAAAAAGCTGATCCAGCAAGTGTGGTCTTTGATGGGATGGAACGTGCTGTAGCAGAAGGAATTGATATTCTCATGATTGATACAGCAGGTCGTCTGCAAAACAAGGATAACCTTATGGCCGAGTTGGAAAAGATTGGTCGTATTATCAAACGTGTCGTTCCAGAGGCACCTCATGAAACCTTCCTTGCCCTTGATGCTTCAACTGGACAGAATGCCTTGGTACAAGCTAAGGAATTTTCTAAGATAACTCCATTGACAGGAATTGTTTTGACAAAAATTGATGGAACTGCCCGAGGTGGTGTTGTTCTGGCTATCCGCGAAGAACTCAATATCCCTGTGAAATTAATTGGTTTCGGTGAAAAAATCGATGATATCGGAGAATTTAACTCAGAAAACTTTATGAAGGGTCTCTTAGAAGGCTTGATTTAATACAAAATAAATATCCTGCAAGATTGACTTGCAGGATATTTTTGCTATTCTAAACGGCCATCTTCACGATAGGCGATATCTGGTTGCCAGGTCCATTTAGCTCCATACTTCTCAAGTAAGTCAAAGCTAGCTTGTGGCCCCATGCTTCCAGCTTTATAATCGTAGAGTGGAGCTCCGTTTTCATCCCAGAGCTTTTCGATACGGTCAATCAATTTCCACGAAGCACTTACCTCATCCCAGTGGCTAAAATTGGTTGAGTTGTTGTTCAAAACATCGTAGATTAATTTCTCGTACGGATCTGGTGAGGCTCCAGTAGCAGTAGCATCTGTACGGTAATCCAGAGAGCTTGGTGCCAGATTAAATTCTTCACCGACTTGCTTCCCATTGAGGCTGAGAGAGAAGCCTTCTGTTGGTTGGATATAGATGGTCAAGATATTTGGTGCCAAAGGTTCTCCAAAGATAGAGTCCATTTGCTTAAAGACGATATTGACATGAGTCCCTTTTTCAGTCAGACGTTTCCCTGTTCGGAAGAAGAAAGGAACACCACGGAAACGATCGCTATCTACAAAGAAGGCGCCAGATGCAAAGGTTTCTGTTGTAGATTCAGGATCGACATTTGGCTCGCTTCGATAGGAAATGTATTTCATACCATCGATTTTACCAGAGCGGTACTGACCACGGATAAAGTGTTCTTTCAATTCTTCCTCAGTTGGATGATAGAGGTTTTTAAAGACCTTTATCTTTTCAGCACGAATCTCATCTTTTGTAAAGCTAGCTGGTTTGTCCATGGCTAGAAGAGAGAGGAGTTGGAGTGTATGGTTTTGCACCATATCACGAAGGGCACCAGATTGATCATAGTAGCCACCGCGTTCTTCAACACCCAAGCGTTCCGCAAAGGTAATTTGAATATTATCGATGTGTTCGCGGTTCCAAACATTCTCAAAGATCATGTTGGCAAAACGCACAGCAAAGATACTCTGAATCATCTCTTTACCTAGGTAATGGTCGATACGGTAGATTTGCTCCTCATCAAAGGCCGCAAGAAGATCTTCATTGAGTTTGCTAGCTGTTTCGTAGTCTGTACCAAATGGTTTCTCAACGATCAAGCGCTCAAAACCTTTGCCATCAACAATGTTTTCAGATTTGAGGTGCTTGGCAATGGTTCCAAAGAACTGAGGTGCCATAGACAAGAAGAAGAGCTTGTTGTGATCAGCTTGGTATTTTTCGTTAAGTTCAGCTTGTAATTGGCGCAAAGCAATATAATGTTCTGTATCATTCACATCATGGCTTTGATAGTAGAAGTGGCTAGCAAATTCCTGAGCTTGCTCGGTACTATCTGCCAAATCAAGGATAGACTCGACAACTACAGATTCAAAATATTCCTTACTCCAAGGTCTACGAGCTGTTCCGATAACAGCAAAATGCTCAGAGAGATTGCCTGATTTATAGAGTCTGAAAAGGGAAGGGTAGAGTTTGCGTTTAGCTAAATCTCCACTCGCACCGAAAATTGTAACAATAACCTTTGATGACATCTAGCTACCTAATTTCTATATTTTTTCCTAGTTGGACTAGGGATGAGATTTCCTCATTATCATAGTTTTTATTTTATCATAATTTTCAAAAAAAACAAAAAATCCAATACGCAATTAAAAAACTGTAAGGAGAACCTTACAGTTTTGTTTTATACATTTAGGACCTTATCCAAGAACTCTTTTAGACGAGGGTGTTGTGGGTTATCGAAGATTTGATCTGGAGTTCCATCTTCCAGGAACTCACCATCAGCCGTAAAGATAACACGGTTGGCTACCTGACGAGCAAATCCCATCTCGTGGGTTACGATAATCATGGTCATGCCTTGTTCCGCCAATTCCTTCATAACGTTTAGTACATCTCCAACCATTTCAGGGTCAAGAGCGGAAGTTGGCTCATCAAAGAGCATGATATCAGGATTCATGGCTAGTCCACGTGCGATAGCCACACGTTGTTTTTGACCACCTGAAAGACTATCTGGGTTGGCATTAGCTTTATCTGCTAGTCCTACCTTTTCAAGCAACTCCATCCCCAATTTTTCAGCTTCTTCTTTGGTCATCCGTTTGTGTTCAATAGGTGCAAAAGTGATATTTTCTAGGACGGACATGTGTGGGAAGAGGTTGAAGTGTTGGAAGACCATTCCTACATTTTCGCGAACATGGTCGATATTGGTTGATTTTTCAGTCAAATCATAACCATTCACTGTGATGTGGCCACTCGTTACCTCCTCGAGAAGGTTAAGGCTACGGAGGAAAGTGGATTTACCAGAACCAGAAGGACCGATGATGCAGACAACATCTCCTTCATAGAATTTAGTTGTAATTCCTTTTAAAACTTCGTTTTTTCCATAATACTTATGCAAATCATTTACATCAATTTTTAGTTTTGCCATTATCGAATCCTCTTTTCTAAGCGTTTCGCTAGTCTAGTCAAAAGCGTGATAATTACAAGATAGAAGATAGCAAGGATTGCATACATCTTGAAACTTTGGTAGTTACGGGCGATGATGATCTTACCAGTTTGGAAAAGTTCCACCAGACCGATAGCAGAAACGATGGTTGTATCTTTGAGAGCGATAACGAATTGGTTGACAAAGTTTGGCAACATCAATTTAGTCGCTTGTGGCAAGATAATCTTACGCATGGTTTTTCCATAAGAGATACCAAGACTGCGGCTGGCCTCCATTTGCCCAACTGGAACGGCTTGGATCCCACCACGAACAATTTCAGCGATATAAGCAGCTGCATTGAGTGAGAGGGCTATGGTACCAGCTACAAAGTCATTGATTGGACTTTGTTGGCCGGTAATCGACTCGATGAAGTTTGGAATACCCCAGAAGATAAAGGCTGCAAGAATCATCAATGGAATTCCTCGAATAACGTCAACGAAAATCTCAGAGATTAGACGAAGAGATTTGTATGGGCTAACACTAAACATACCGAAGATAATCCCGATGACAATGGCAATTGCAAATGAAATAAGCGCTAAGGCAAGAGTGATTCCAAGTCCACTAAGAAGTTGTTTGTAGTTGTTTTGAAGCAAGCCCCAGATAGTTGTTTCGTCAACCGTACTTGTAGAGTCAGTTGAAGTTTCGCTAGCTAGATACTTGTCAAGAATCTTTTGGAATTCACCGTTAGCTTTGAGGTTCGCAAGTCCGTTATTGAACATCTGGATCAATTCAGGGTTTGTTCCTTTTTTAACCGCAAAGGCAGTTTCACCGATTGGAGTTCCAGCGATTGGTGTTTTCAATTTTTGACCTTGGCTGATAGAATATTTGAGAACTGGCTCATCATCCATCACAGCATCAATAGCTCCAGTATTCAGACTGTCATACATTGATGCGCCATCAGCAAAGGTTTTAATCTTATAACCGTATTTGCTTTGATTTTCAGTAAGGAACGTTTGAGAAGCAGTTCCGTTTTTAACACCGACAGTTTTATCCTTGAGGTCTTCATAAGAAGCGATCGTGCTTGATTCTTTCACACCAAGAATCGTATTTGCTGTGTAGTATGATTCTGAGAAGTCGAAGGTTTCCTTACGGGCATCTGTTACAGACATACCAGCAATGATACCATCTGCTTGTCCTGCTTGAACAGCACTGATTGCTGCGTCAAATCCTGGGTTGGTAATTTCAATTTCAAAACCTTGGTCTTTGGCAATGGCCTTGATGAGGTCCATATCAATACCGGTGTATTGATTGCTTGAATTTTGAAAGACGAATGGGGCGAAAGATGAGTCGCTGGCAATAATGTACTTGCTTTTCACAGGAGTAGCTTTTTGTCCAGCAGCCGTAGTTGTCGTTGGGCTTGCCGTAGTTGTAGAAGCTGTCCATTTTTGGATGATTTGCTCCAAGCTACCATCTTTCTTCATTTGTGCTAGGGCTTCGTTAAACTCGGTAACCAAGTGTTCATACTTGCTCCCTTTCTTGACACCAAAGGCAAAGCTTCCAACAGCCTCACCATCCATATTGATGCTGAGATCTTGTCCTTGGTTAATCGCATACTCAATAACAGGTTTATCATCCATGATGGCATTTACAGCACCAGCACTTAGACTGTTATTCATCAAATCACCTGTATCAAAGGTTTTGATAGAGAAACCGTATTTATCTTTGATACTTTCGAGGAAACGTTGAGCGGCAGTTCCGTTCTTAACTCCAACTGTTTTGCCGCTAAGTTCCTCATATTTGGTGATTCTATTTGCCTTTGTCGTAGCAATGACAACTTTTGTATCATAATAAGTATCAGACATGGTAAAGACATTTTCACGTTCTTTTGTTTTTGTCATACCTGCCATAATAGCACCTGCTTGACCTGACTGCACTGCATTTACAGCTGCATCAAAACCAGGATAAGACATTTGGATATTCCATCCTTTGATTTCTGCGACTTTATTGATAATATCAACATCAACCCCTTTATAGGTTTGATCTGAATCTTTAAACTCAAAGGGTGCGTAAGCTGTATCAGACACAATCTTAACAGTATCAGCTTTTGCCATACCTAGTGAGAAAATGGGAAATAAAATGAGCAAACATGCTAGTATTTTTTTCTTCATTTTTAGTCTCCTTTTCCGAATATTTTCCCATTATATCAGAAAATGAATGAAAAGGCAAATTTTATGGATTTTATGTAAGAAAATGTGACATAGAATCCTTGCTCTCATCAACCTAGAGAAGAGTCTGAAAAGTAAATTTATGGTAAAATAGAAGGATAGAAAAATGCAGATGAGGCAATCATGATTAATAGAATTACAGATAATAAATTTAAACTAGTATCAAAATATGAACCTTCAGGAGATCAACCCCAAGCGATTGAGCAGTTGGTTGACAATATCGAGGGTGGAGAAAAGGCTCAGATTCTGATGGGGGCGACGGGTACAGGGAAGACCTATACCATGAGTCAGGTCATTTCCAAAGTCAATAAACCAACTTTGGTCATTGCCCATAACAAAACCCTAGCTGGTCAGCTCTATGGGGAGTTTAAGGAATTTTTCCCTGAAAATGCTGTTGAGTACTTCGTATCCTACTATGATTATTACCAACCCGAGGCCTATGTTCCTTCGAGTGATACCTATATTGAGAAGGATAGCTCAGTCAATGACGAGATTGACAAGCTCCGTCACTCAGCGACTTCAGCCCTTCTGGAGCGCAATGATGTCATCGTCGTGGCTTCTGTCTCTTGTATCTATGGTTTGGGTTCGCCAAAGGAATATGCTGATAGTGTCGTTAGTCTCCGTCCAGGTCTGGAGATTTCTCGTGACAAACTCTTGAATGACTTGGTGGATATTCAGTTTGAACGCAATGATATTGATTTCCAACGGGGAAGATTTCGCGTTCGAGGGGATGTGGTGGAGATTTTCCCAGCTTCCCGTGATGAACACGCTTTTCGAGTAGAGTTTTTCGGAGACGAAATCGACCGTATCCGTGAAGTTGAGGCTTTGACAGGTCAGGTATTGGGAGAAGTCGATCATTTGGCGATTTTCCCTGCCACTCACTTTGTGACCAATGACGACCACATGGAAGTTGCGATTGCCAAGATTCAGGCAGAATTAGAAGAGCAGTTAGCCATATTTGAGAAGGAAGGCAAACTGCTAGAAGCCCAGCGTTTGAAGCAGCGGACAGAGTATGATATTGAAATGTTGCGTGAGATGGGTTATACCAATGGGGTCGAAAACTATTCTCGTCACATGGATGGTCGTAGCGAAGGAGAGCCTCCTTATACGCTTCTTGATTTCTTCCCAGATGATTTCTTGATCATGATTGATGAAAGTCACATGACCATGGGGCAAATCAAAGGTATGTACAATGGAGACCGTTCGCGTAAGGAAATGCTGGTTAATTATGGTTTCCGTTTGCCGTCTGCCTTAGATAATCGTCCTCTCCGTCGGGAGGAGTTTGAAAGCCATGTACACCAGATTGTTTACGTTTCAGCGACACCAGGTGACTATGAAAATGAACAGACCGAGACAGTAATTGAGCAAATCATTCGTCCGACAGGACTTCTAGACCCAGAGGTGGAAGTCCGTCCGACTATGGGACAGATTGATGACCTCCTAGGTGAAATCAATGCCCGTGTTGAAAAGAATGAACGAACCTTTATCACCACTTTGACAAAGAAAATGGCTGAAGACTTAACCGACTACTTCAAAGAAATGGGCATCAAGGTCAAGTATATGCACTCGGATATCAAAACCTTGGAACGGACGGAGATTATCCGTGACCTACGCTTGGGTGTTTTTGATGTCTTGGTCGGAATCAACCTGCTCCGTGAAGGGATTGACGTTCCTGAAGTAAGTTTAGTAGCCATTCTCGATGCCGACAAGGAAGGATTCCTACGTAACGAACGTGGCCTCATCCAGACCATTGGACGTGCCGCCCGCAATAGTGAAGGGCATGTCATCATGTATGCAGACACGATGACCCAGTCTATGCAAAAAGCTATCGATGAAACAGCCCGTCGTCGGAAAATCCAGATGGCTTATAATGAAGAGCATGGTATTGTGCCACAAACTATTAAGAAAGAAATTCGTGATCTAATCGCCGTAACCAAGGCAGTTGCCAAGGAAGAGGACAAGGAAGTCGATATCAATAGCCTCAATAAACAAGAGCGCAAGGAACTCGTCAAGAAACTGGAAAAACAAATGCAAGAAGCCGTCGAAGTGCTTGATTTTGAACTCGCAGCACAGATACGTGATATGATGTTGGAAGTGAAGGCTTTGGGGTAGGTTTTAGAAGGGGATGAAATGGAAAAGTTAAATTATTTTACTGGTGAATTTAGTGAATCCGAATTAAAGAATCATTTTGATTCCTTAAATAAAGAAAAACTGAAATACGATCTTGATAATTTTATAAATCAATATCTAGATTTATCTGAAGAAGAACAATTAGAATTTTCTGAATGTGTTTTAGATATTTGTAATGAATTTGAAGAACAAATTGACAGTTCTTCAAAAGAACGCTTATTAGAGTTTTTCAATAAATTCTTTTTAAGTGAATTTTTACAAGTTTCAAGTTTTTCAATCAGATTATATTTAGATTTTTTATATTATTACATTTCTAAAGCTCATAATTATGAAGATTATTCAATATTCATTGATAATGATAGTTTATTTTTACACTTATGTCATCAAGTAATTACGGAGAATATTGAAGAAGATGACAGGATTTCTTACGTCATCTCTGGGATGTTATCAGTTTTTTGGCGTGTATTTAGATATATAAGATATGATAATACAAAAATAGGAAATTTAGAAAAGAAATTACAAGAATTTATTGATGTTGTATATAAAAAGTTTAATTTTGAATCATTTGAATTCATAAATTTTTGGTATTTTCAATTAGATGAGTTACTTTTAATTTTTAAAATTCAACATCTCAAAACTATTAATAACTATTATCTCAATAATCCTCAATCTCTTTTTGTTGGGCAATACTTGGATTTTGTGTTAAGACACTCTGAAGACGTAATTAAAAATTCGATTAATGTTGTTCGAAAGATAGCAGAAGAAAATGATTCGGATATCATCCGAAACCAAGCTATTAAGTTAATTGAGAAGTATGATAATGATTACCTTAATGAAACAAGTGATTTAGAATCTATTCCGTCATTAGACGCGACTCAACTTTTAGAACAAGCGGATAAAATTATCACCAATATTCGTTCTAAATTGACTGTTGATTCAAATGAGTTGAAAGAAATTGGTTCCTTTGGACATTATACTAAGATTGATACTTTAACAAACTTTCTCATAAAAGCAGACTGGAAGAATGACAATGATTCTAAAGTGAAATCTCCATATTTACGGCTTACTAATCTCAAGCAGCTAAATGACCCGATGGAAGGAAGAGTAATATATGATTATTTGGGTATAGATAATACTTTTTTCCAAAAATATCAAACTTCCAATGTTTTTATATCTTCTCTAACCACGGTATCTGATAGTTTACCTATGTGGAAGGAGTATGCAGATTCATCTCAAGGTGCCTTCCTTGAATATGATCTGTCTTATCTTGAAGATATAGTTGCTCATAAATCGATAGAGTTTGTTAAAGTTCATTATTTGGATTTAATATCAGTGAATAAAGATGAAACAGATGTTGGTAAATCTCTTGATAATTTAAAACAGATATTTGAAAAATTGCAAGAACTGGAAGCTGAAAAAGAATTAAACAGTTTTGCTGAGAAATTGAAGAAGATTTCTTATCTTTTTAAAGTAAAAGATTATGAATATGAGATGGAGTATCGTATTCTAATCAATTTAGATGATACAGCTATACAAAATATTATTAAAAGAGGTGTTAATGATTCATCAAATGAAAAGTACTTGAAGAAAGAAGAAATTGGGTTAGAAGTTTTTGATAAGGTTAACTATAAAGATTTTAGGAAGTATATCGTATTAAGCTCGAAAGATAATGGCAGATATGATTTATTTGTATACATCAATTTATTACCTTTGAAATACTCAAAAGTAATTCTAGGTCCAAAGGTTACAGATGCAGACTATATTGCTCCTTATCTCAAACTTGCTAATCCCAATATAGAGATAGAAAGTTCGAAAATTCCTTATCGTTAAGTTGAGGATGATATAAATCAGAAGGTGGTTTGAGAGAATTTAGTGAGATTAAATTGATAAGGCAAACTTAATTGGAAAATTTTAAATCTTAAAATTTAACTTTGAACCTATACCACTAATATGTTTTAAAGAATATTTTTAAATGGAAAGAAGTTATTATGAATTTGAAAGAGAAGAAGTATAAGAAGTCATCGAGCTTAGATTCTGTTCGTTTTTGGTTACAAGGGCATCGATTTATCAAATTTATGCTTGATATTACCTTTTATATCAGCTTGTTCCTAGTTATAGAATTTACAACATCACAGAACAAAAGCATTCCAGCTGATTTTCGGTACAGAGAGCTTTTATTTCCCTTGCAATTGAATCTTTTTATTTTGGGTAATAGGTTCTATGCTCTCTTTTTGTCAGTGAAAACTGAAAAAGAAAGGACCCTTAAAAGATTTTGTGAACCCTTTATTTATATCAATATCCTTAGCTTCATTTTTCAACTGATTGGCGTGAGAAAAAGAGGAAGAGTTGTTCTGTCACCTTTGTTTTCACTGGAGTCATCCTATATCTGGTTTCCTATTGTTGTCTACCTTCTAGTCTTGATGTTAACTCTGGCAATCTTCTTTCTCTCTAAAGGTTCAAAAAAAGGAGTAGATGAAAATGAAGATGAGTAGACAAATGAAGTACAAGACAAATGAAAAGCCTTCTTGGACTAAGATGATTTATCTTTGGATGGAAAGGCACCGAAGGATTGGTCAACTCCTGGATACGAGTGTGTTATTCGGATCTTTGTTTGTATCATTTCTTGCTGCCTCTTTCATTGGTTCTCCATTCCCAAACTTAAACTATCTTTCTCCCTTAAGCTTTAATCTTTTCCTTCTGCTCTTATCAACCTATTTCCTTGTCTTTCGTTTTAGTAGTGATAAACTTCAGAAATGGCGTTACTTTTCATGGGGATTTATTGGGTTCAATGGTCTTCTTTTTCCCTTTCATCTCTTGGTGGGTCTGAATTGGCTAGGACGTCGTAAGTCAACGAATTTCCCTCCTATAATTTCTATGGATCCAGCCTATGTCTGGGCTCCTATTGTAAGTTATGTCTTTTTCTTTTTCTTGGGGCTGGGCATTCTGCTTTTGATTATACAGATAGAAAAGAGAAGAAGGAGGCGTAAATGGAACGAAAGATTAAGAAACCAAAGAAGATCAAACAAAAGAACAGAAAAATGAGAAAAATCCATAAAAAGGATTCTTTGATAGCTCACGTCCAATTGTGGATGGGAAGGCATCCAAAGCTTGCTTCTTTTATGGATGGTGGCATAATATTATTTTCTATTTTTGGTATCATGTATGTGTTGTTTGGGACAACACTTATCCCGAAACCATATCAGGAAATGTCCTATGTCTTGCCAATTATTATGAATTTTGTCTTTTTGGTGTACACACTCTATCAAGGTATTTTTAGAGATGGTTTTAGTGAAAAGACTTCAGTACAAGAATTTTTAGAACCTTTTCTATACATAAATGGACCTATTTTTCTTCTCCACTTAATTGTTGGGGTGAAAGGGAGAAATGTTAAAAAAATTCCTTCCCTATTATCTGTTGATTATCGCTACATCTGGCTTCCAATTGCTACTTATCTAATCTTTTTCTTCATTCCAGCGATAGTGATAGTGATTTTGAAATATAAGGACAAAAAGAGGAAAAATCATGACAAAAGAAAATCGAATTAAGTTATTTTCATTTAAAAACCTCTATCTGGTCTTGCTGACCTTTGTGGTTCTTCATTTGGTGTTGCTGGTTTTTGGACTATCTTTTACGCCGATTTTGTGGAATAGTTGGTTTTTCATTCTTTGTTTGACCTTCCTAATCCATCCCTGGAGAATCTTTTATAGAATAAGAGATGCTAAATGGTACCACCTTATTTTTCAAATATTTAGTGGATTGGTGGCACTTTATCTTTGGTTTGGAGCATTTTTTGCTTTGTCAATTATCTCGGATCCAACCATTCCTATTAATATAGACTATCACATACAAGATAAAGAAATCATCATTGTTAGAGGTTTTTTGGCCCGTAGTACTTATGAACATCACGAGTTGATTAATCCATTCATCATGAAATCTGATATCAAGTTCGAAAAAGGCATATAACAACTTAGAAAGCGAGCAAATCTATGTCCCGTGCGCAAGCAACCATTTTAACCAACATCTGTCTAATCGAAGATCTAGAAAATAAGCGAGTAGTCATGCAATATCGCTCTCCTGAAAACAATCATTGGTCTGGCTATGCCTTTCCAGGAGGTCATGTTGAGAATGGCGAGGCCTTTGCCGAGTCTGTCATTCGTGAGATTTATGAAGAAACAGGTCTAACCATTCAGAATCCACAACTAGTCGGCATTAAAAATTGGCCCTTAGATACAGGAGGGCGCTACATCGTTTTTTGTTATAAGGCGACAGAGTTTACTGGAAGTCTCCAATCCTCAGAGGAAGGAGAAGTATCTTGGGTGCAAAAAGACCAGATTCCAAACTTGAATCTGGCCTATGATATGTTGCCTTTGATGGAAATGATGGAAGCACCTGACAAGTCTGAGTTCTTCTATCGCCACCGCACAGAGGACGGCTGGGAGAAAGAAATTTTCTAGTCTTTTACCAAATAACCTAACTGATCCAAGGCCTCCTCGATATAGTGGAGGTCTTGTTGTGTTTCTGCCTCAACAAGGTGGTAATGGATGCCGTCTGTCAATTCAGAAAGGGGTCTAAAGTCTGAATTCTCGACTTGTTCCAGAAAGTGCTGGACATCTCGGCGGCAAGTGAGTTTGAGTAGGGTTTCAATTTCGCCATAAACGGGATGATCGATTAAGATATTTTGAACGCGTCCGCCATTGTCTACAATAGCTAGTAGTTCCTGTCCGATTTCTTCCAGTTCATGTTTCACTTTAAAGAGTTTGTGGACGTAGGGGCTGGCATCATTTTCTTTGTAGATATAACCACGATTGGTGGATAGGATAGGAGCGCCATCTGCTCGAAGAATAGCGATGTCCTGTACAATGACTTGGCGCGTAACATGAAAGTGTTCAGCCAAGGTTTGACCATTGAGAGCTTTTGGTGCCTCTTTTAACAGTTTGAGAAGAGCTTGTTTGCGATCCTTTGTCATAGTTTTTCCTTTTAGCGACGTTTTCGAAGCACTTTATAGACAGCTAGTGCTAATGTATAGTCTACCATACTATGGACGATTGTGCCAAAACCAACTAGGACAAAGAGAACATAAAACATATTTTCAACATTTGTCCCTGAAGTAGCATAAAAGATGATACAAGCTATTACTTCAGCGATAGCATGAACAACACCCAAAACAAAGTTAAAAATCCAAGATGCCTTTGGTTTATCCAAGGTTTCAGGGAATTTTTTTAAGTACAAAGCCCCCAAAGTACCAAAAACGATGTGAGAGAAGGCACGAAGTACAATAACAGGCGGATAGCCAGCCATCAGGAAACCAAGACTAGAAGCAATAATCACAAAAGCAGCCATCAAAGGCGAAAGAAACATGGCGATAAAGATGGGGATATGACTTCCCAAGGTGTAAGAAGCCGGTGGGATAACGATTTTAAAAGGCATAATGATTGGAATCAAAATCGCTATTGCAGTGAGTAGGGCAGTCATAGTCATAAACTGCGTTTTTTTCCGTATATCCATAAGAACCTCCATTTATCTGTATATACACAAGTATAGTACAATAAATCACCAATCAAGTCAAGAAGCATTATTGATTTTTCAGGAAAATTTGGTTAAAATGTGGTAAAGAATAATAGGAACTGAGGAGAAATTGTGATGATACTTTTTGTTTACCTAATCGTGGTAATCGTGATGATGTCAAAACAGAAAAGTGAAGGGAAAGTAGTCTCAGGTTGGACTCGTTTCCTAGTTTATAGTTTATTGGTCCTTTCGCTACTCTCTCTATTAGCAAGTAGCCTGGCTGTTTCACTTTTTAGCCTTCCTTTATTAGGTTTTCTTTTGATGGCAGCAATACTCAAAATTGCTTATTTCGTCAGATTGGTGATTGCATTTGGTTTGATTTTTCTATCTCTAACCCTATACTTGGATAGCCAAAAAAGTCAGCAACATACACCTCTTTCGTATCAGCTCCTGCGCTTTGGCTTTCACATTCTATTGATATTTCTTATGTTTTAAATGCTAAACTCCACCTTCAGGACGAAAGTGGAGTTGATTTTTTAATTCTTCAAAGTTTCGAGACGGGGAACAATTGCTACTGTGAGAACGGCAGAGATGACAAGCTCGGCAATTGAGTTTGTAGAAATAACGGTTGCTAGGAGTTTTTGGATATTGCCGTCGAAGACATTACCAAAAAGGAAGAAAATTCCCCCAAGGACAAAGACGGTGTTGGTGAGGGAACCGAGAGCACCAGCAAAGATGAGACCCGTTCTGTTTTTTAATAATTTATAAACCAAGTAAGGTGTCAGCCCAATCAAAACGCGAGGGACAATAGCGATAATCGCAGAATAGATATTTCCGTTCGGTACGAATGGTGAGAAGAGGTAGCTGGTTGGAAGGATGGTAATCGTATTTACCGTTAAGCTCAATAGTCCCATAAGAAAACCAAGTGTAACCCCAACCCGAGGACCATAGATGATACTAGCAATAATGACTGGAATATGAACGATAGTTGGTTTAATTGGGAATGGGAAAAGGTTAAATAGGAGAGAACTCAAAAAGTGGATAACGAGCATAACTGCAAAAAAGATAGCAATCGGTGCAATGTTAGAGCGTTTGTTCATTGAGGGTTTCCTTTATTCTTTCTAAAATAGTATTCAGGTCAGCTAGGGCGCCTTTGCCGTGATCGCCACAGGCTAGTAGAGATTCTTTTGGAGAGATAATCTGATAACCATAGGTCTCTAATATTTTTAGATTAGCCTGAGTTGCCGGATGGTCATACATCTTTGTATTCATGGCTGGTGCGACTAACTTTTTGACGTGGTTTGGTAGGGCAAGTGCTGTACTTGTCACCATGTTATCAGCAAATCCATGGGCTAACTTTGCGATGGTATTAGCAGTAGCAGGAGCTACAATAAAAAGGTCAGTCCTTTTGCCTAGTTCGATATGATTGACTTGATCAGGAGTGGGTTCCTGCATGACATCAAGGTGGACAGGATTTTGAGAGAGGACCTGTAGTGTCAACGGTTGGATAAACTCTCTCGCTGCCTCAGTCATTAAGACAGTGACCTGATGGCCTTGTTTTTTCAAGGAACTGACTAGATCAGCTGCTTTATAGGAGGCAATGGAACCTGTCACTGCGATGAGAATATTTGCCATGGCTTTCCTTTCTATGAATCGTATGCTTGAATTTTTTCAAGAAGGAGGTTTGCAATTTCCTCTTTGGTTTGAACGGTTTGGAGTTGTTCTCTCTCAACAAAGATTGCATAATGCTGATTTGCTGAAATTTGAGTCAGGTCATTTGCAATGATTAAGTCTGCTTGGTTCTTGACAAGACTTTTTCGTGCGATCTGAATGAGATAATCCTCAGAGACATCAACCAGCAATTTAAACCCAATCAGATGAATGGCAGGATTCCATTCTTTGACCAGAGAGATGATTTTGGGTGTTTTTTTCAGGAATAAGACCTGAACTTCATCAGTTGAAGAAATCTTAGCTTGATGATTCTGCTTGTTTAAAAATTCTTCTAAATTAGAGCTAGCCTGAACTTCCTCAAGTCCCGTCATATAAACAGGAGTGTAGTCAGACACAGCCATTGAGTGGATTAAGACCTGATATTCCTTGACAAGTTCTTGCATCACAACTAGAAGGTCGTTGGTATTATCAATTTCTCGAATGCTTAAGTTGGGATGAGCTTCTGGCTTCAAAGCTCGTTTTGTCGTTATCAAACAAACTTCATGCCCCGCAGCAAGCAAGGTTTCTGTGATGATTTTTCCCAAGCGACCAGTTGAATGGTTAGTAATAGAGCGGACACTATCAATAGCTTCACTGGTACCGCCCGATGTGACTAAAATTTTCATAGGACTATTGTACACAAAAATAAACAGTAAGTAAAATGAAAGCGATAAAATTTTGCTAAAACAAAGCTACACTATAGTTTATAACTATAAAGCCATATAAAATTTTTAAAAGAGCCCTAAAAATCTTGAAATTCAGGATATTTACGAACGTTTAGAGAGTTTATGGATGTTAAAAATCTTGTTTTGTGTTATAATGAATTATCATATTAGAGGCTAGAGGAGTTTTGAATGAAAACAGATATTGAAATCGCACAGAGTATTGAGTTGAAACCAATCGTTGATGTTGTAGAGAAACTGGGTATTTCTTACGATGATTTGGAATTGTATGGAAAGTACAAGGCTAAGCTCAGCTTTGATAAAATTCGTGCAGTTGAGAGCAATCCAGTTGGGAAATTGATCTTGGTTACTGCCATCAACCCAACACCTGCAGGTGAAGGGAAATCAACCATTACCATTGGTCTTGCGGATGCCTTGAACAAGATTGGTAAGAAAACCATGATTGCTATCCGCGAACCGTCTCTTGGCCCAGTAATGGGGATTAAGGGTGGTGCAGCCGGTGGTGGTTATGCCCAAGTGTTGCCAATGGAAGACATCAACCTTCACTTTACGGGGGATATGCATGCCATTACAACTGCCAACAATGCTCTTTCTGCCTTGATTGACAATCACCTGCACCAAGGAAATGAGCTGGGAATCGATCAACGTCGTATTCTTTGGAAACGTGTTGTGGACTTGAATGACCGTGCCCTTCGTCATGTGACCGTTGGACTTGGTGGTCCTCTAAATGGTATTCCACGCGAGGATGGTTTCGATATTACCGTTGCTTCAGAAATCATGGCCATTCTTTGCTTGGCGACCGATATTGAAGATTTGAAACGTCGCTTGGCTAACATCGTTATTGGCTATCGTTACGATCGTACGCCAGTTACTGTTGGTGATTTGCAGGTTGAGGGAGCTTTAGCATTGATTTTGAAAGATGCTATTAAGCCAAACTTGGTTCAGACAATTTATGGTACACCTGCCTTTGTACACGGTGGTCCATTTGCCAATATTGCTCATGGCTGTAACTCTGTTTTAGCAACGACCACAGCCCTTCACTTAGCGGACTACACAGTTACTGAAGCTGGTTTTGGTGCAGACCTTGGTGCTGAGAAATTCCTTGATATCAAGACACCAAACTTGCCAACTTCTCCAGATGCAGTTGTCATCGTTGCAACCCTTCGTGCCCTCAAGATGAATGGTGGAGTTGCAAAAGATGCTTTAACAGAGGAAAATGTAGAAGCAGTTCGTGCAGGTTTCGCTAATTTAAAACGCCACGTTGAGAACATCCGTAAGTTTGGTATTCCAGCAGTTGTTGCGATTAATGAATTTGTCACGGATACAGAGGCTGAAATCGCAGCTTTTAAGGAACTTTGTGCCTCAATCGATGTGCCAGTTGAACTAGCAAGTGTCTGGGCTGATGGCGCAGAAGGAGGAGTGGCGCTTGCTGAAACGGTTGTTCAGACTATTGCTGAAAATCCATCCAACTATACTCGCCTATATGACAACGACCTTTCTGTCCAAGAAAAGATTGAAAAGATTGTCACTGAAATCTACCGTGGTAGCAAAGTGAACTTTGAGAAGAAAGCTCAAACGCAAATTGCCCAAATCGCTCAAAATGGTTGGGACAAATTGCCAATCTGTATGGCTAAAACTCAATATAGTTTCTCTGATAATCCAAATGCACTTGGAGCACCAGAAAACTTTGAAATTACCATTCGTGAATTGGTACCAAAATTGGGTGCTGGCTTCATCGTTGCTCTTACTGGTGATGTCATGACCATGCCAGGACTTCCAAAACGACCAGCAGCTCTCAACATGGATGTTGAAAGTGACGGAACCGTTCTAGGATTGTTCTAGTAAATTGCAATTGATTTAAATGAGTTTGGAAAAGCTATCCAAACTCATTTTCTTGTCTAGATATGAGGAGTTGTCTTCAGCTGATAATAGAGTTACTTTCTAGACGCAACCAGTCTATGTAAAGATATTTTCCCTGATTTCTGATATAATAGAAACATTGACTTCAAGAGTAAGGAAGAGAAAATGAACGCATTATTGAATGGAATGAATGACCGTCAAGCCGAGGCGGTGCAAACGACAGAAGGGCCCTTGTTAATCATGGCGGGGGCTGGTTCTGGAAAGACTCGTGTTTTAACTCACAGAATCGCTTACTTGATTGATGAAAAGATGGTCAATCCTTGGAATATCTTGGCCATTACCTTTACCAATAAGGCTGCTCGTGAGATGAAGGAGCGTGCCTATGGGCTCAATCCAGCTACTCAGGACTGTCTGATTGCGACCTTTCACTCCATGTGTGTTCGTATCCTACGTCGCGATGCGGATCATATTGGCTACAATCGTAATTTCACCATTGTAGATCCTGGTGAACAGCGAACCCTCATGAAACGAATCCTCAAGCAGTTAAACTTGGATCCTAAAAAGTGGAATGAACGGACCATTTTGGGAACCATTTCCAATGCTAAGAATGACCTGATTGATGATGCCGCATATGCTGCTCAAGCTGGTGATATGTATACGCAAATCGTGGCTCAGTGTTACACAGCCTATCAAAAAGAGCTTCGTCAATCTGAGTCGGTTGACTTTGATGATTTGATTATGCTGACCCTGCGTCTCTTTGATCAGAATCCTGATGTTCTGACCTACTATCAGCAGAAGTTCCAGTACATTCACGTTGATGAGTACCAAGATACCAACCATGCACAGTACCAACTGGTCAAACTTTTGGCTTCACGCTTTAAAAATATCTGCGTGGTCGGTGATGCAGACCAATCTATCTACGGTTGGCGTGGGGCTGATATGCAGAATATCTTGGATTTTGAGAAAGACTACCCTAACGCCAAGGTTGTTTTGTTAGAAGAAAATTATCGTTCAACAAAAACCATTCTCCAAGCCGCCAATGACGTCATCAAAAACAATAAAAATCGTCGTCCTAAGAATCTCTGGACTCAGAATGCGGATGGAGAGCAGATTATTTACTATCGCGCAAATGACGAACAGGATGAGGCTGTTTTTGTAGCCAAAACCATCGACGAACTTGGTCGTAGTCAAAACTTCCTTCATAAGGATTTTGCAGTTCTTTATCGGACTAATGCTCAATCCCGTACTATTGAGGAGGCCCTCCTCAAGTCCAATATCCCTTATACTATGGTTGGTGGGACCAAGTTCTACAGCCGTAAGGAAATTCGTGACATTATCGCCTACCTCAATCTCATTGCTAATTTAAGTGACAATATCAGTTTTGAGCGCATTATTAACGAACCGAAACGTGGAATCGGTCCAGGAACGGTTGAGAAAATCCGGGATTTTGCCAATATGCAAGAGATGTCTATGCTGGATGCTTCAGCCAATATTATGTTGTCTGGCATCAAAGGTAAGGCAGCCCAGTCTATCTGGGATTTTGCCAATATGATTCTGGATTTGCGGGAGCAACTGGATCAATTAACTATCACCGAGCTGGTGGAGGCTGTTCTAGAAAAAACAGGTTATGTCGATATTCTTAATGCTCAGGCAACCTTGGAGAGCAAGGTGCGGGTTGAAAATATAGAAGAGTTCCTATCTGTTACCAAGAATTTTGACGACAATCCTGATAGTCAAGAAGAGGAAACAGGTTTAGATAAACTCAGTCGTTTCTTGAATGACCTTGCCCTGATTGCGGATACGGACTCTGGTAGTCAGGAAACATCGGAAGTGACCTTGATGACCTTGCACGCAGCTAAGGGACTTGAGTTCCCAGTTGTCTTTATCATTGGGATGGAGGAAAATGTCTTTCCACTTAGCCGTGCAGCTGAGGATCCTGATGAACTGGAAGAAGAACGCCGTTTGGCCTATGTCGGTATTACACGCGCAGAAAAGATCCTTTATCTGACCAATGCTAACTCTCGCTTGCTTTTTGGGCGTACCAACTACAATCGTCCAACTCGTTTTATCAATGAAATTAGTTCGGACTTGATTGAATATCAAGGCTTGGCTCGTCCGGCGAATACTAGCTTTAAGGCATCTTATAGCAGTGGTGGAGTGGCCTTTGGTCAAGGTATGAGCCTAGCTCAGGCCCTTCAAGAACGGAAACGGAATGCTGCACCAAGCTCTATCCAGTCAAGTGGTCTTCCGTTTGGACAGTTAGCAGCCGGAAATAAAAAAGATTCAAGCGATACCAACTGGTCTATTGGGGATATTGCTCTCCACAAGAAGTGGGGAGAGGGAACTGTTCTGGAAGTCTCTGGTAGCGGTGATACTCAGGAGTTGAAAATCAATTTCCCAGAAGTGGGGCTGAAAAAACTCTTAGCCAGTGTAGCTCCAATTGAGAAAAAAATCTAATTTTCCATCCTTCTCACGAATAATAAAGTGAGGAGGATTTTTATGTACAGCATTTCATTCCAAGAAGATTCACTTTTGCCTAGAGAAAGACTGGTTAAAGAAGGAGTAGAGGCTCTAAGCAATCAAGAGTTGTTAGCTATTTTGCTCAGAACAGGAACGCGTCAGGCTAATGTCTTTGAAATTGCCCAGAGAGTCTTGAATAGTCTTAACAGTCTAACTGATCTGAAAAATATGACCCTGCAGGAATTGCAGAGTCTGTCTGGTATTGGACGGATTAAAGCCATTGAACTACAAGCAGTGATTGAACTGGGACACCGCATTCACAAACATGAAACCCTTGAGATGGAAAGTATTCTCAGTAGTCAAAAGCTAGCCAAGAAAATGCAACAGGAACTTGGCGACAAAAAACAAGAGCACCTAGTGGCGCTCTATCTCAATACTCAAAATCAAATCATCCATCAGCAAACTATTTTTATCGGATCTGCGACACGCAGCATTGCTGAACCGAGGGAAATCCTTCACTATGCCCTCAAGCATATGGCTACCTCAGTGATTCTCGTTCACAATCATCCATCCGGTGCTGTATCTCCTAGTCGAAACGACAACCATGTCACTAAACTAGTCAAGGAAGCCTGCGAACTGATGGGAATTGTGTTTCTGGATCATCTGATTGTCTCTCACTCGGATTACTTTAGTTACCGTGAAAAGACGGATTTGATTTAAGATTACACATGATCTTACTCAATCACTTTTAAAACATAGGAATCTACTTCTGCCATATTGATAACAGGAAGAGGTTTTATCGTGGGTACAAGTAAATTTTCTTGAACGATAAAGTTGACAATCGAATTGAAAAGTCAAGTCCAGACTCCTGTGTAAAATGCTATACAATGTTTTTACCATTTCTACTTATCAAAATTGATGTATTTTCT